>NZ_KV788629.1:0-13599 GCF_001807385.1 Brachybacterium sp. HMSC06H03
CGGCGCTGCTGGAGCGGGTCGGCGTGCCGGTCGAGCCGCGGGCGAGCTGGCCCTCGGGCCTGGACCGGCTGCTCGGTGCCGGCGCGCCGAAGGGCAGGATCCCCGAGGGCGAGCGGGCTGCGGAGGGCCGGGTCATCGCGCGCATGTCGGACCTCGGCTGGGCGGTGCCGCTGCGGGAGCTGCTGCGCACCGACGAGGACGGTCGTCCCGTCGACGCGGTCGTGCCGGAGCGGATCGGCGGCCGGATCGTCGAGGTGCTGAAGGACTGGGACTGGGACCAGCGCCCCGCCGCCGTGGTCGCCGTCCCCTCGACCACGCGCCCGCAACTGGTGGGCTCCCTCGCTGGGGGCATCGCCTCGATCGGACGGCTCGAGGACCTCGGCGCCCTCGACCTCACTCCCGACGCGGCACCGCTGCGCGGCGGCGGGAACAGCGCCTTCCGCGTCGCGGACCTCTGGGAGCGCTTCGCGGTGGGTGCCGAACTGCAGGCGCAGCTCGACGCCCTCGACGGTGCGCCGATCCTGCTGGTCGACGATGTGATCGACACCCGCTGGACGATGGCGGTCGCCGCCCGGCTGCTGCGCCGCGCGGGTTCCGGGCCGGTGCTGCCGCTGGCGCTCGCGCAGCAGGCGTGAGCGCCGGGGCGGTCAGCTGTAGCCGGCCTGCTCCACGGCGAAGACCGCACGGAAACCCTCTCCCTCGGTGAGGGACCACAGCAGGTCGGGACCGTCCGCGTCCTCCCAGTAGCTGATCGACTGTCCCCAGGAGACCCAGGGGTAGGTGATGAGCGCTCCCTCGCCGGACCAGTAGCTCAGGGTCTTGTGCCGTGAGCTGTTGAACCACCAGCGTCCGTTGTGGGAGCCGACGCCGTTGAGGAAGTACAGGGGCACCTCGAGCGCCTCGCTCGCCGTCGTGGACTCGGCGAAGGTGGGCCCTCCCTCCTGGAAGTCGAAGCGCACCGCACGGGTGGTGCCCGTGGGGTAGTTGTCGCAGCTGTCATCGCAGCGGTACTCGGTCATCACGATCGAGCGGGTCACCCGATCCAGCGAGATCGTCGACCACACCAGCGGCTCGCTGCCCGCCTCCACCTCCGAGGAGATGGTCCCGACCTGCGGCAGGACGTAGGCGTAGTTGTGCGCGTAGAAAGTGCCGCCCACTCGACCGATCTGGTCCTTGGTGCCGCCGGTGTCCGTGGTGAGGATCTTGCTCATGTCGAACACACGCATCCCGCCGGGCTCCGCCGCGGAGTCCGCGACGTAGAGCAGATCCCCGTACCAGGCGATCCCGCCGGCGTGGATCTCCACGTCTTGGAAGCTGGGCTCCTCCGCGGACCCGGTCGGCTCGACCAGCAGGATCCGTCGATACCTGTTCGGATAGTTCGCGTCCCAGTCGATGAGGTTGATGCGGCTGGACTTCGGGGAGTTGTTGTAGAAGCTCACGGCGATCACCTGACGGCCGTCGTAGCGACCGTCTCCCGCGGTGCCCACCGCATCACGGCTGGTGGCGATCCCCTGCGGGAAGGCGTCGGGGTCGTTCTCGTCGCTCGTGGCGAAGCGGAAGCCGTGGACCTGGGTGTCGATCACCGTGGCGGGGGTGCGCTCGTGGTTGGCGTCGTCCATCACCTGGCTGACGCTCGCCCGCCCGGCCTGCTCGAGCAGCGCCTCCACCCGTGCGGTGTACTTCGTGTAGTCGGCGGTCAGTCGGAACGCGCCCGGTTCCACCTCCGTGGGCGCCGGGGCGGCCTGAGCGGGAGCGAGCGAAGCGCCGGTCGCGGCGACCGCGCCGAGCAGGCCGGCTCCCCGCAGCAGCGTGCGTCGGTCGACGCCGAGGCGGGGCGCAGGTGGATGAGAGGTCGTGGTCGCATCGGAGTGCTGCGCGGAACGCTGGGCGCTCATGGTCGAGCCGCCTTCCTGTCGGGTGCGATGTGCATCACGCACCCTTCCATCACAGGTGAGCGGTGTCGAGACCGTCGGCCCGCTCGTCTTCCGGCGTCGCTGCTGCTGGGTCAGGTGGCGGTCACTCCGACGCGGCGTCGTCCCCGCCGGTGCCGTCGTCCTCGGCCTCCTCCGGCAGGGCGACCGCGTCCGGGCCGCCCTCGAGCAGGGCCACGAACCCGGCCTCGTCGAGGATGCGCAGGCCCAGGTCGCGGGCCTTGGTCTCCTTCGAGCCGGCGTTCTCGCCGACCACCACGAAGTCGGTCTTCTTCGAGACGGAGCCGGATGCCTTCCCGCCGCGGGTGATGATCGCCTCCTTCGCGCCGTCGCGGGTGAAGCCGTCGAGCCCTCCGGTGACCACCACGGTGAGGCCCTCGAGAGTCTTCACGAAGCCTTCCTCGACCTCGTCGGCCATCCGCACGCCGGAGGCGGCCCAGCCGTCGACGATCTCGCGGTGCCAGTCCGTCTCGAACCACTCCACCACGGCCTCGGCGATGATCTGACCGACCCCGTCGGTCTCGGCGAGCTGTTCGACGCTCGCCTCCCGGATCGCGTCCATCGTGCCGTAGGCGGTGGCGAGCGAGCGCGCGGCGGCCGGGCCCACGTGCCGGATCGACAGCGCCACCAGCACCCGCCACAGCGGCTGGTCCTTCGCCTTCTCGAGCTCCGCGACCAGCTCCTCGGTGGTCTTCAGCGCCGCGGGCTCCTTGACCCGCTTCCAGACGTTCTCGCGCTTGTAATGACGGAACTGGGGCCGGGTCCAGAAGGCGGGCTGGATGCGCCAGTCCCCCGTCGGCACGCCGTCACGCCGCTCCGGCTGCCACACGAACACGTCGGCGAGCGCGTCGGCGGTGAGGTCGAAGAGGTCCGCGCCGGTGTCGATCACGGGCTCCTGCACCGGGGGCAGAAGCGGGTCGTCCACCGAGGTGATGCGCAGCAGCGGCACCCCGTCGGTCCCCTGGACCACGTCACCGTTCTTGACGACCACGAAGGCGTCGAGCTCCGTGTCGGAGACGTCGCGGATCGGGAGGTAGACCGCGTGGCCCTCGGCAAGCGCCGCGAGCGCCTGGGGACGGCGCTTGTCCGGGTCGGTCAGCGCGATCGCGCTCTCCTCGCCGAGGGACTCGATGTCGAAGGCGCCGCGGGAGCCGGCGTGCTCGACCCGACCGGTGACCTGGGCGGGGCAGTCGCGACGATTCGGGCAGCGCCAATCCTTGTCCCCCTCCTTCTCGGGCCGGATCTCGGTGCCGCAGGCGGGGCACTCGGTCGGCATCACGAAGGGACGCTCGGTGCCGTCGCGCAGGGACTCTACCGGGCCGAGGATCTCGGGGATCACGTCCCCGGCCTTGCGCAGCACGATCGTGTCGCCGATCAGCACGCCCTTGCGATCCACCTCGAACTGGTTGTGCAACGTGGCCAGTTCGACGGTGGAGCCCGCGACCGTGACCGGCTCCATGACCCCGAACGGGGTGACCCGGCCGGTGCGCCCCACGTTCACCTGGATGTCCAGCAGCTTGGTGGTCACCTCCTCGGGCGGGAACTTCACCGCGATCGCCCAGCGCGGGGCGCGGGAGGTGGAGCCCAGCGCCCGCTGCTGGGCGAAGGAGTCCACCTTGACGACGATCCCGTCGATCTCGTGCTCGAGGTCGTGGCGGTGCTCCCCGTGGTGCTCGACGTAGGCGGCGACCTCGTCGACCGTGTCGGCGACGCCGAGGTGAGCGCTGGTGGGCAGGCCCCAGGACTTCAGCAGCTCGTACATCTCGGACTGGGAGCCGACCGGCGGATCCGGCCAGGCGCCGAGGCCGTGGACGGTCAGGCGCAGCGAGGACAGGCGCGCCTCCCCGGCCTCGCGCTCGAGGCCCTCCTTCTTCTCCAGCTGCTGGCGCAGGCCGCCTGCGGCGGTGTTGCGGGGGTTGGCGAAGGCGGGGAACCGGCGGGTCGCGGCGAGCATCTCGCGGTCCTCGTCGAAGGCCCGGGCACCGGTGGTGCTGCGCGCCTCCCAGCGGGCGCGGGACTCGGCCACGGCGCGCTCGCGCAGCTCGACCTGCAGGTCGTTCAGCGCCGCGAAGGCCTCCGTGGGCATGAACACCTCGCCACGCACCTCCACCAGCGGCGGATGCCCCTCTCCCTCGAGTCGCTGCGGGATCCCCTCGATGCGCAGCGCGTTGGCGGTGACGTCCTCGCCGGTGCGGCCGTCTCCGCGGGTCGCGGCCGTGACGAGCTCGCCGTTCTCGTAGCGGAGGTTGATCGCGAGCCCGTCGATCTTCAGCTCGTTCAGGAAGCGCACCGGGGCGCCGACCTCCGCGGCGGCGTGCTCGCACCACTCGCGCAGCTCCTCGAGGGAGAAGACGTTGTCCAGCGACTGCATCCGCTCGGCGTGCACGATCGTGGGCAGGCCCCCGGCCGCTGCGCCGCCGACGGTGCGGGTGGGCGAGTCCTCGGAGGCCAGCTGCGGGTTCTCCTCCTCCAGCGCCCGCAGCTCCTTCTCCAGCGCGTCGTACTCGCCGTCGGCCATGGTCGGGGCGTCGTGCTCGTAGTAGTCCACCCGCGCCTGCTCGATGCGGGCGGTGAGCTCGGCGATGCGCTGCTGGGCATCGGCGGTCTCGTCGGCGGGGCGGGGATCGGGCTCGTTCGTCGTCACCAGGACATTGTCGCGCACGAGGCCGACGGGCGGCGAGGCGGAGAGCGTCAGACCGAGACGCGCTCCGCCCAGGTGGGGGCGATCCGCAGCATCGCCTCGAGCGCGGCCTCGTCCAGCAGCGTCGAGCGCTCGGGCTGGGCGGAGGGATCCACCCGGCCGGAGTGCAGGCCGTGGGAGGCGCCGGTGTGCGCGATGACCGTGACGCCCGCGGCATCGGTCTCGGCATGTCCGAGGCGCCGCCAGGTCTCCAGCATCGTCTCGAGCTCGGGGGCGAGGTTCCCGCCGGGGCGGGGGTCGACCACGATCTCGAAGGCACAGCCGTCGTCGGCGGCCTCGGCGATGCCCTCCCAGAGCGCGCGCCCCTCGGGAGTGGACAGCGCGGGCAGGCGGCGCGGGGCGATCGCCATGCGCCGGGCGCCCGCCTCGCGGGCCGCCCGCAGCAGGGCGATGTCGGCGCCGACGCCGAGGGTCACGTCGCGGGCGTCCAGGCCGTAGTCCTCCAGCGCCACGTACAGAGAGCGCCACAGCACCGCGATCTCGGGGGCGGGGAGCGGGTCGTAGCGGCGACGGCCCGAGGGGGTGGGGACGCGGCCCTGGTGGATCGCGGCGACCGCGTCCTCGCGCACCAGCACGTGCTGGTGACCGCCGGGCACGCGCTCGCGCAGCTCGGTGAGGTGGTCCACGAGGCCCTCGGCCAGCAGCATCGGCAGGTCCCGCACCGCGCCGGGATCGGCGAGGGTCCGCTCCCCGGACTGCAGGAAGGTGGCCCCGGCGAGGGTGGCGGGCCCGAGGGTCGTGGCCATGACCGTTCCCTCGTAGCCGAGCCAGGCGATCCGGGCCGCGTCCAGCACCCGGGCCCGCAGCTCGCGGGCGTGCTGCCAGGCCAGCCCCGTCCCGGCGCCGAGCCGCCAGCCGTAGCTGACCAGGTCGCCGGTGGTCTCGGCGAGCAGCGCGAGGGTCGCGGGCAGCAGGTGGTCGGTCTCGTCCAGCCCGAGCGCGGAGGGCAGGTAGAGCCGGGTCGCGATCTGCTCCTCGAGATCGTCGCCCAGCAGGGCGCGCAGGCGCAGCAGTGCGGCGAGGTGCGGGTCGTCGGGCAGATCGAGGCGCTGGGCCTCCTCCGCGGTCGGGGCGCGGAAGGTGCCGTCACCGGTGAGGGTGAGCAGAGGGCTCATGGGCGACGCTCCAGGGTGGCTGCGGCGAGCACGCGGTCGCCGTCGTAGAGGACGAGGGTCTGGCCGGGCGCGACGCCGCGCACCGGGGTGTCGAGGGCGACGCGCAGCAGGCCGTCGGCCGTGCCACCGCTCGCGGGTGTCGTCGCCGCGGCGGGGACCTCGAGGATCCTTCCGGGCAGCGCCTCGCCGTGGGCGCGGATCTGCGCGGTGACGGCGCGGCCGGCCTCGAGCGGCTCGAAGGCGATCAGGTCGGTGGCGACCAGCTCGCGGCGGGAGAGCAGCTCGGCCGCGCCGATCACCACCTGTCGGGAGGCGGGGTCGATGTCGACCACGTAGCGGGGTGCGCCGTCGGCGGCGGGCTGCTGGATCCCCAGGCCCCGGCGCTGGCCGACGGTGAAGCCGTGGGTGCCGCGATGGGTGCCGAGCACCGTGCCGCCTGTGTCGACGACCTCCCCGGGCGCCTCGCCGAGGTGCCGCTCGAGGAAACCGCGGGTGTCGCCGTCGGCGACGAAGCAGATGTCATAGCTGTCGGGCTTGGTGGAGACGCCGAGCCCGCGCTTCCGCGCCTCGGCGCGGACGGCCTCCTTGGTCTCGTCCTCGCCGAGCGGGAAGAGGGAGCGTCGGGCCGCCTCCGGGCCCATCACGGCCAGGACATAGGACTGGTCCTTGGCCTGGTTGCGGGAGCGGTGCAGGGAGGGGGCACCGCCGGGGCCGTCGGCGCGGATCGAGGCGTAGTGCCCGGTGCACACCGCGTCGAAGCCCAGCGCCGTGGCCCGCTCGAGGAGGGAGGCGAACTTGATCCGCTCGTTGCAGCGCACGCAAGGGTTGGGGGTGCGGCCGGCCGCGTACTCGGTGAGGAAGTCCTCCACGACCAGGTCGTGGAAGTCGTCGGAGAGATCCCAGACGTAGTAGGGGATGCCGATCCTCTCGGCGGCGACGCGCGCGTCGGAGGCGTCCTCGACGGTGCAGCAGCCGCGGGAGCCGGTGCGGGTCTGGTCGCGGCTCTTCGACAGCGCCATGTGCACGCCGACCACCTCATGGCCGGCCTCGGCGGCCCGTGCGGCCGCCACGGCGGAGTCCACGCCGCCGCTCATCGCCGCGAGCACCTTCATGGTGCGTCCTCCTCCGTGGTGCGTCCCTGCCCGCCCCTGCGGGCGCATCCCCACGAGTCTACGGAGCCGGGGCCCCTCCCCCAGAGCTCTGGGACGTGAGATGCGCCCCGTGCTCAGCGGCGCAGGGAGCCGACGGCGCGGGCCCGCTGGAGCGCCTCCGGCAGCGCGGCCAGCAGCAGCTCGACGTCGCGCTCGGTGCTCGTCCAGCCCAGCGACAGCCGCAGCGCGCCGCGGGAGTCCTCGTCGGAGACGCCCATCGCGGCGAGGACGGGGCTGGCCTGGGTGACCCCGGCCGAGCAGGCCGAGCCCGCGGAGGAGTCGATCCCGCGCTCGTCCAGCAGGAACAGCAGCGCATCGCTGTCCGCGCCGGGCAGCACGAGATGCAGGATGTGCCCGGACTGCGGGGAGTCCTCCGGGAGGGTGAAGCGGACCGACGGGTCGATCTGAGCGATCCCGCGTCTCAGGCGCGCGGAGAGCTGCCGCACCTCGGCGGAGCGCTGCTCCCGCTCCGCGAGCGTCTCCTCGAGCGCGGCGGCGAAGGCCGCGGCCTGGGCGGCGTCGAGAGTGCCGGAGCGGACCCCGCGCTGCTGTCCGCCGCCGGTGCTGGTCGGGGCGAAGGGTACGCCCGGCCGCGCCACCAGCACGCCGACGCCGACGGGGGCGCCGATCTTGTGCCCGGACAGGGACATCAGGTCCACGTCCTCGGGGCCGGGCAGAGCCACGTGCCCGGCGGCCTGGACCGCATCGGTGTGCAGGAGGGTGCCGTGGGCGCGGGCTGCCTCGGCGAGCGCGGCGATGTCCTGGACGGCGCCGGTCTCGTTGTTCACGAGCGCGGCGCTGAGCACGCCGACACGGGAGTCGGCCAGCGCCTGCTCGACCCCGTCGGGCCGCAGCACGCCGCGGGGGTCGACGGGCAGCTCCCGCAGCTCGAACGGCTCGGTGCCGGCGGCGAGAGCGCGGGCGGTGGCGAGCACGGCGGGATGGTCAGTCGCGGCGACCGCGACGGCGGTGCGGCCCGGGTCCTTCGCCCGCACCCCGAGCGGCGCGCCGCGCAGCGCGAGGTTGTCCGCCTCGGTGCCGCCGGAGGTCATGATCAGCCAGCTGCGGGGCACGCCGAGCAGCTCCGCGATGCGGCTCAGCGCCGTATCGAGCACGCCGCGGGCGCGTCGGCCCGCGGTGTGGACCGAGGAGGGGTTGCCCCAGGCGGTCGAGGCTTCCAGGAAGGCGTCCCGGGCGGCGGGGCGCAGGACCGTGGTCGCGGCGTGGTCGAGGTAGGCGCGCTCCGGGCTCGTCGCGTCGGCGGTCACCAGGGACGCTCCGGGTCCTGCGGGGAGCCGCCGGTCTCGTCGCCGCCGTCGCCGCCCTGGGCGTCGCGGTTGCGCTGCTCGACCTCGTCGTCCTTGCTGTCCTCCTCGGACGAGCCGTCGGTGGGTTTCTCCTCCTCGGGGCCGTCCCCCTCGGGGTCGTCCTGCTTCGGCGTCCCGGGGTCCTGCTGCTGGGGGGTGCCGCCCTGGTCCTCGCCCTCGCCGCCCTGCTCGGTGCCGCGCTCGTCGGGATCGTTGCCGGCCTCCTCGTCAGCGCCGCGGCGCTTCTCCTCGACCCGCTCGCCGTTCTCCTCGGTGGTCTCGGAGTCCTCGTTGCCGGTGCCCTCGCCGCCACCGCCGCCGCCCTGGCCCTGCCCCTCGCCCTCGCCGCCGCCTCCGCCGCCGCCGGCGCACGGAGCGAGCAGCTCCTCGGCCTCGAAGAGCCGGTCGGCACGCGCCTGGGGGTCCTCGATCAGGTCGGCCTGGCGCTCGATGGAGAGCGCGAGGTTGTTGAGGATCTTGCACTGGGCGTGCATCGGGGAGTTCAGGTCGCTGTGGGAGTTCCACTCCTCCAGCGCGATCCGCAGCTCGGCCTCCGCGGCCGCGTCCTCCCCTTGCTGGAGGAGGGCGGTCCCCTCGGAGAGGTGCGGGAGGTAGGGCTCGAACCAGTTGGCGACCTGCACCGGGGCGAGGCGCTCGATCGCGGCCGGGTAGTCATGCTCCCCGTAGGCGTCCAGGTGGGTGGCCTGCGTGATCGGCATGGAGACGAACTTCAGCGCCAGCAGGGCCAGGACCAGGATCGGCAGGGCCAGGATCGCGAACACGATGATCCGCACCTTCCGCAGCCGGGCCCGGTTCAGCCCGAAGTCCTTCGCGCTGCCGCGGGTGTCCTGCGCGAGCGCGGGCGGCCGGGACCCGTCGGGGGCCGACGTCGCGGGTCGCGGGTCGAGGCACGTGCTCATCGTTGTGCTCCTCGGATGTCGTGGCGATCCAGCCGGCGCGGGAGCCGGTAGGTCATCTCCCCCAGCTCCCAGATCAGCAGGGCCGCCAGCGGGATCGAGGCGAGCCAGTACCAGTCGTCGAAGCTCGCCACGCCGCGGGTGGACTCCGTCGGGACCGGGCGCAGGGTGATGCCGTCCATGGTGCCCTCGATCGGGACCTCGGGGTCGGTGCGGTGCAGATACGGCACGCCGAGCTCGCCCGCGATGGTCTGGAGCTGCTGCTCGTCGATCCTGGAGATGCCGGGCTGCCCGTCGGAGCCGGTGATGTACTCGCCGTGGTCCTCGCCGCCCTGGATCTTCATCGGCCCGCCCTCGGCCGTGCCGTAGCCGAGCACGCCGCCGCCGTCGACGAAGCCGGCCGCCTGCGAGAAGGACTCCGACTCCTGCTCGTCGGTGTTCTCGCCGTCGGAGAGGAAGTACACCAGCACGGACGAGTCGGGGTCCTCGCGCTTCGCGTCGGAGATCTCCCTCAGCAGGGACGGCAGCGGCCGGTCCACGTTGGAGCCGGTCGAATAGGCGGTGGGCTCGGTGGTCAGGGTGTCGACCCAGGCCTTCGCGGCGCCCGCGTCGGTGGTCAGCGGGAGCTGCTCGGTGGCGGTGGAGTCGAAGGCGATGATCGAGTAGCGGGCGCCCTCGGTCATGGACATCACCTGCTGCATGTCCTGCTTCACGCCCTCCAGGCGCGGCTGCTCGCCGGCGTAGTCCTCGGCGTTCATCGAGCCGGTGCGGTCCACGACGAAGAAGACGTTCGCGTTCATGCGCTGGGTCTGCTCCCCCTCGATCGGGGTGACCGGACGCAGCGCGACCACGAGCAGCAGCAGCACCATCAGGGTGCGCCGCGCCCAGGCACCGCGCTGGCGGGGACGGCGCACGAGCATCACCGTGCACAGCACCAGCATCGCCCCGAACAGCGGGATGATCGCCCACAGGGGCATCAGCATCTCGAGGTGCATCAGCGCGACCTCCAGCCCAGCACGAGGATCCCCACCAGGGACAGGAAGGTCAGGGTGAAGCCGATCGCGGGATGGTCGGTGCGCACCACGGACGGCTCCGCCCCGAGCACCTCGGCCTGATTCTTCTGGATCTCGCCGATGATCGAGGGGATCGCCTGGGGGTCGGAGGACTCGTACAGCTCGCCGTCCTGGTCCTCGGTCGCCGTCTGCAGCTCCTCGAAGCAGCCGGGGCCGCACTCGTAGGCGCCGGGGTAGAAGGTGTACAGGTCGATCTCGCGGTCGGCGACACGCTGGGTCGCCTCCTGCAGGGTGAACACCGGCTCGCCGTTGACCTCGTTGTCGGTCGCGAAGATGATCGAGCGCGACCGGTCCTGCTCCGCCTGGTCGAAGACCTGCGCGCAGGACGCGAGCCCGTCGGGCACGATCGAGGCCTCGTCGGGGATGCCCTTGGTGCCCTCGACGAACTCGACGTACTGACGCACCTTCTCCTCGGGGTAGTCCTTGTTCCCGAGCCGGTAGCCGAACTCGTCGAAGTCGATCGCCTCCGCGCCCTCGCGCAGCTCGCGTTCGATCAGGTCGTAGTCGTTGGTCAGCGGGAAGACGGTGCGGCTGGTCGAGTTGAAGATCGTCAGCGCCACCCGCTCCCCCTCGAAGGAGTCGACCATCTCCGCGAAGGTGGAGAGGATCTCGGTGTCGTACTCGTACATCGAGCCGGACACGTCCAGGCACAGCACGATGTCGCGGCTGGCGAACTCGGGCGTCTCGATCCGCTCGCTCGCGATCCGGCCCGAGAGCAGCGAGGCGGCGAGCACCGCGAGGACGGCGATGCCGACCTGGGCGGCGCGCACCACGCGGGCGACCCGTTGGGCCCGGGCGAAGCTCGGGATCCGGTCCATGTACTGCGAGTTCGCGATCAGCACCGGGGAGCGCCGCAGGGAGCGACGGTTCCAGAACGTGATCGCCCAGACCACGATCGCGGCCAGCAGCAGCAGGGCGGTGACCCACCAGAAGGTCATGACCATTCCCGGATCACCTCCCGCGCGCGCCTCACCGACTCCTGCAGCTCGCGGTCCGAGGCCAGGGCGAAGTCGGGCTCGTAGAGGTCCGCGATCAGCTCGCCGACGGCGCGGGTGCGCGCATCGGCGCGCAGCGTGGCGAGGTCCTGGCTGGTGACGTCGTGGCCGGTGGTGCGCTTCACGAAGCGGCGCATGACGCCGGTGAGCTCGTGGTGGCCCTCGCGGGCGCCGAGCTCCTCGGCCTCGTGCCGGTCGGCGAGCTCGTTCACGGCGCGCAGGAACTCGGCCTTCAGCGACTCCAGGTCGCTGGGGCGCAAGCGGTAGGCGATCCGCTTCTCGATCGCGCGGGTGATCTTCAGCGTCCCCACGATCAGGGCGATGATCACCAGCACGCACAGCACCGCGAGGATCAGCCAGGCGATCGAGTACTGGGGCGGGTCGATGATCTCGCCGGGCGCGGGCTCGGCGAGCAGGCGCGCCGCGGGGCGCAGCAGCGGGTCAGGCACGAGCATGGCGGTACTCCCGGGCGCGCAGCATCGCGATCATGTCGTCCACGACCGTGGTCTCGCCGCGCGTGAGCAGGTGGCTGACGTGAAGGCGGTCGAGCATCTCGGTGATGCCCTCGCTGCGGGCGCTGCGGTAGGCGGCCACGTCCCGGGCGACCTTCGCCGAGGTGCGCGCCATGGACGCGATCTCGCGCGGGGCGTCGACGTCGACCACGTCGTGGTCGAGCTCCTCGCCCTGCAGCGGGTCCGCATCGGCGATGCGGATCACCAGCAGATCGTGGCGGGTGGTCAGGCGGCGCAGCAGCGTGAAGTCCTCCACGGAGGGATGGGCCTCGTCGGTGATCAGGGTCATCAGCGTCGAGCGGGTGGTGACGCGGAAGGCGCGCTCGAGCAGCCAGGCGCTGTCCGCGCTCGGGGACGCCGTGGTGGTGCCCTGCTGGATGGTGCGCAGCAGCAGCTCGAGATGGCCGTCGCTGGAGCGGGAGGGCAGCTGGAGCGGGGAGGACTCGCTGCCGCCGACCATTCCGACAAGGTCGCCGCTCTTCTGGGCCAGGAAGCACACCATCCCGGCGGCGAGGATCATCGCGTCCCGCTTGGAGGAGCCGTCGGCTGCCGTCGCCGCCATCGACGAGGAGGTGTCCGCGACGATCGAGAGGTGCCGCACCCGCTCCTCGTTGAACTGGCGGATCAGCGGCTCGCCGGAGCGGGCCGTGGCCTTCCAGTCGATGTCGGAGATCTTGTCCCCGGGCTGGTAGTACTTCAGGTCGTCGAAGTCCTCGCCGCTGCCCTTGAACAGCGAACGGCCGCGGCCCTGGACGAGGCCGCGCGCCCGGTTCGAGGTGTGCAGGTCCACCCGGGCCTTGACCCGGGTGAGGAGCGAGGTCGCCATCGCGGTCCCTTCGTGCGCGGCCGGTCAGGGCATCGGCACGGCGTGGAACACCGCGTCGATGATCTGCTCGGGCTTGATGCCGCTGGCGAGCGCGTCGAAGGTCAGCACGAGGCGGTGGCGCAGCACGCCGTAGCGCATGGCGCGCACGTCGTCGGGGGTGACGTAGTCACGGCCGTGCAGCAGGGCGTGCGCCTGCCCCACCCGCATCAGCGCGAGGGAGCCGCGGGGGCTCGCGCCGACGCGCACCGACTGGGTGAGGTTCGGGACCGGGCGGGGGCCGGAGCCGCGCGTCGTGAAGACCAGGTCGATGATGTACCGCTTCACGGCGGGGTCGACGTAGACCTGGTCGACCATCTGCTGCAGGAAGCGGACGTCCTCGAGGGTGACGGTGCCGACGGCCTCGCGGGGGCCGGTGAGGCTGCCGGCGGTGGAGCGGTCGAGGATCTCGTGCTCCTCGGCGGGGCGCGGGTAGGTGAGGATCTCCTTCATCAGGAAGCGGTCCATCTGCGCCTCGGGGAGGACGTAGGTGCCCTCCTCCTCGATCGGGTTCTGGGTCGCCAGCACCATGAACGGCTCGGGCAGACGGTACACCTCGCCGCCGATGGAGGTCTGCCGCTCCTGCATCGCCTCGAGCATCGCCGACTGCGTCTTGGCGCTGGAGCGGTTGATCTCGTCCAGCAGCACCACGTTCGCGTGGACCGGACCGAGCTGGGTGGTGAAGGTGCCCGAGCCGTAGTTGAAGATCTGGGTGCCGATGATGTCGTTGGGCATCAGGTCGGGGGTGCACTGGATACGGGCGAAGGAGCCCGTGATCGAGGAGGCCAGCGCGCTCGCGGCGGTGGTCTTCGCCAGGCCCGGCACCGACTCCAGCAGCACGTGCCCGCCGGCGGCCAGCGCGGTCAGCAGCGACAGGCGCAGGTTCTCCTGGCCCACCACGCGCGACTGGAACACCTTCGTGATCGTCGAGACGATCGCGCCGCTGCGCTCGAGATCGCCGGGGGAGATCGCGCGGGCGGCGGGGGCGAAGCCGCCGGGCCGTCGCGCAGGGGCGCCGCCGCCCTGGACCGCCTG
>NZ_KV788630.1:0-7703 GCF_001807385.1 Brachybacterium sp. HMSC06H03
CCGGCCGACCTGCCCTCCGCCCCGCTGCCGCGCCGACGGGCTCGGACGGTCCAGCTGCCCCGGGCCGCGTCGGCCGCTCCGAGCGATGCCGTGCACACGCTCGACGCGGACGATCCCCGACCCCTGCCCCGGCCCCTGCGGATCCGCGACGAGGACATCCGCGCCGTCGGCGTGACCGGGGCCGACGGCGAGCGGATCGTGCAGGCCGTCGCCGACCCCGAGGACGCCTGGACCGCCGACGCCGGGACCAGCGACCACTTCCTCCGCGGCGATCTCGTGGTGCAGGTGCGCCGCGCGGACAACGCCGTGATCGGCCTGTTCTCCGCCCGCTACGCGCTCAGCGTGCGCCCCGACGAGTACGAGCCCGCCCTCGACATCGCCGAGGACGCCGCCGGCCCCTCCACCCGCGGCGGGCAGGGCACGCGCCACCCCACCTCGCGCCGCGAGCTGCTGCGCCGCATGCAGCAGGCGGGGTTCGTCATCACCCCCGGGGCGACGCACGGCCGCGTCACGCATCCCGACCATCCCGGCCTCGTGCTGCCCTTCGCCTCGACCCCCTCGGACCGCCGCTTCACCCGGCACGCCGTCGCGCAGATCCGACGCGTCTTCGGCATCGACCTGCGGCGCTGAGAGGCCCGCACAGGAAAGTGCCCCGGCTCGTCCCCACGAGCCGGGGCCATCCCTTTCCCCCGCGTCCCGGATCAGCGGATCCCGCCTCCTCCTCAGTCAGCGGGTCCTCCGGTGACGCGTTGAGAACAGTGAACACGCGCTGCCGGGAAAAGCACTGTGCCGAGGCTGTTCATTCCCTGGTAATCGCGGGTCCGGACGGCCCGGAGTCCTCGCTGACCTGCATCGCATCGAGGATCGAGGAGCTCGCGTGCCCGAGCAGACGCAGCAGTCGGACCAGTCGGTCGAAGGCGATCGAGGAATGCTCGCCGCGCGCCGCTGGTCGTGGCGGTGACGGTGGTGCGCTCTCAGCCGCCGACGGGGACGCGGAACTCGCTCCCGCCGGTGCCGACCTCGTCGGTGTAGCTGATCTCCGCGAGCACCGTGTCCTCGGGGACGTCGGCGTACAGCTGCGCCTCCGCCTCCTCGCCGGCCGGGATCTCCGGGCCGGAGGTCGAGAAGGCCCCGTAGCGGATGTTGATCTCCGCGCCGGAGTCGTCGTAGAGGCGGAAGCGGTCGGTGTCGAGCCCGATGGACGTCGAGCTGCTGTTCTCGATCGTCACCGCTACGCCGATGAACTTGTCGTTCTCCGGTGTCTTCGTCTCGCCGCTCAGCTCGAGGGTGGTCCCCTCCTCGGGCTTCGAGACCGTCAGCGTGAAGATCTCGTCGCTCGGAGAGGTGGCATCGGCCGAGGGGCCCTCGGTGGGCTTGTCCACCGGCTGGTCGGTCTCGATCTCGGTGGGGGCGTCCGAGGTGGGAGTGCTCGGGTCGTCGGTGGGATCGTCGGAGGGGTCCTCGCTCGGGGGAGGGTCCACGATCGAGCTCGGGGGCGACGTCGTCTCCTCGCCGCCGTCCTTTCCGACGAGATAGAGGCCGACGCCGATGCCGGCGACGACCAGCAGCAGCACGAGCACGCAGCCGCAGGCAAGCGCGATGTACAGCGGGGTGCGGCTCTTCGCCGGCGGGAGCGGGGGTGCTCCGGTCGGAGGGGTCGGCGGCATGCCGTACGGGGTGCTCATGAAGGTCCTCCACCTCTCCCGGGAGCGTCGTGGACCACGCTATCCCGGGGTCGGGCAGGGCGCGATGGGGAGGACTCCCCGTCGGACCTGAGGCCGAGGATCCTGCGGGAGCGCGCCCCCGAGGGCCGAGGCTCCGCCATACTGGTGAGCGTTCCGACGACCAGCCCACCCTGCGGCGGCACGGCCGATGAGCGAGACCCGCGCGACGGTGCCGTCCGACGAGGAGACGAGCACCGTGCTGACGAGACTCCACGACGCGCTGCGACTGCGCACTTCCCCCGCGATCTTCTTCGGCTCGGCGGCGATCATCCTCGCCTTCGTGATCGCCACGATCGCCTTCACCGACCCGATGGGAGCGGCGACCGACAGCGCCTCGCAATGGCTGATGACCAACCTCGGATGGTTCTACATCCTCGGCGTCACCGTGTTCCTGGCGTTCCTGATCTTCATCGCGGCCGGGCGCTTCGGCCGCGTCAAGCTCGGCCCCGACGACGAGCCGCCCGAGCACTCCGGCACGGCCTGGTTCGCGATGCTCTTCGCCGCCGGCATCGGCTCGATCCTGATGTTCTGGGGCGTCGCCGAGCCGGTCAGCCACTTCGGCGACCCGCCGCGCGCCACCGAGCTCGGCCTCGAGGCCGGCACCTGGGCCGCCGCCCGGGACGCCATGAACTTCACCTACTACCACTTCACGCTGCACACCTGGGCGATCTTCACCCTGCCCGCCCTGTGCTTCGCCTACTTCATCCACAAGCGCAACCTGCCCCCGCGCGTGAGCTCGATCTTCCAGCCGCTGCTCGGCGAGGGCATCCACGGGCCGATCGGCAAGATCATCGACATCATCGCGATCATCGGCACCGTCTTCGGCGTCGCGGTCTCGGTGGGTCTGGGCACCCTGCAGATCAACGGCGGCCTCAACCAGCTGTTCGGGGTCCCGGAGAACGCGGTCTGGAACCTCGTCATCATCGGCGTGGTCAGCGGGCTGGCCCTGATCTCCGTGTCCCTCGGCCTGGAGAAGGGCATCAAGGTCCTCTCCAACCTCAACATCGTCGTGGCCGTGCTGCTGCTGCTGTTCGTGCTGGTCGCCGGCGGCTCGACCCTGTTCATCCTCAAGGGGACCCTGGAGTCCTTCGGCAACTACCTCGTCGCCCTGCCCGAGCTCGCGCTGTGGAACGACACCCAGGCCGACTCCGGCTGGCAGAACACCTGGACCGTCTTCTACTGGGCCTGGACCATCACCTGGTCGCCCTTCGTGGGCATCTTCATCGCCCGCATCTCCAGGGGCCGCACCATCCGCCAGTTCGTCTCCGGCGTGCTCGCGGTGCCGGCCGGTTTCTCCGTGATCTGGTTCGGGATCTTCGGCTACGCGAGCTTCGACATCGAGCTGCGCGGCGAGGGCGGGCTCGTGGACCGGGTCGTCGGCGACGGGGACATCCCCGGCGCGCTGTTCGCGTTCCTGGACAACTATCCGGCCGCGTTCTTCGTCTCGGTGATCGCGATCATCCTGGTGGTGATCTTCTTCGTCACCTCCGTGGACTCCGCGGCCCTGGTCACCGACTCGATGGCCAACGGCCACGAGGACTACAACCCGCTTGGCCAGCGCATCTTCTGGGGCGTCGCGATCGGGCTGATCACCGCGACGCTGCTGGTGTTCTCCGGCGAGGACGGGCTGACCGCACTGCAGTCCACGATCATCCTCGTCGGCCTGCCGTTCTTCATCATGGGCTGGTTCCAGATGTACGCCCTGCTGCGCGCGCTGAAGGAGGATGCCGGCGAGCTGCCGCAGATCCGCACCCGCGAATGGGCGCAGGTGCTGCCGCCCGAGGAGTACGAGCGGCGCGAGGAGGACGAGGAGTACGACACCGACGACTACGTCGTCGAGCCGACCTTTACCACCGGAGTGCCGGTCATGAGCGACATCTACGAGGACATCGAGGAGGTCGAGCCCGACACGGCGCCCGATGCCGGGACGCTGCCGGCCCGCACCGGCAGCGCACGGGCGACGCTGCCGGAGGACGGGCGGGACGAGTCGCGCTGAGACGCTCGACCCGCCCGTGGATCAGGCCGGGTCGACCTGGTGGCGATCGGCGCTGCGGCGGTAGTACATCGCCAGCACCGCGCCGGAGAGGTTGTGCCAGATCGAGAAGATCGCGGCCGGCAGTGCGGCGGCGGGGCTGAACGATACCGCGGCGAGCGTCGCGGCGAGGCCCGAGTTCTGCATCCCGACCTCGACGGAGGTGGTGCGGGCGGCGCGCTCGCCCTGGCGCAGCAGGCGGGCGCCCCAGTAGCCGAGCAGGTAGCCGAGGCCGTTGTGCAGCACCACGGCCAGCAGCACGATCGCGCCGGCGGAGACGATCGCCTCGGTCGAGCCCGAGACCACCGAGACGACGACCAGCGAGATGCCGGCGACGGAGACCCACGGCAGGGTCGGCAGGACCCGGTCCACGAGCCTCCCGGCGATCAGGCGCACCACCAGGCCGCCGATCACCGGGATCAGCACCATCTGCACGATCGACAGCGCCATCGCGCCCGCGTCCACGGGGAGGTACGAGCCGGCGAGCCACAGGGTCAGCAGCGGGGGGAACAGCGGGGCGAGCAGGGTCGAGATCGAGGTCATCGTCACCGACAGGGCGGTGTCCGCCTTCGCGAGATAGCAGATCACGTTCGAGCTGGTGCCGCCGGGGGCGCAGCCGACCAGGATCACGCCGACGGCCAGCTCGGGGGGCAGCTGCAGCAGCAGCGAGACCCCGAGCCCGATCAGCGGCATGATCACGTACTGGGCGACCACGCCGATGAGCACCGGGAGCGGGCGTCGCGCCACGAGGGCGAAGTCCGGGAGCGTGAGGGTGAGCCCCATCGCGAACATGATCACGCCCAGGTAGATGCTGGTGAACGGCGCGAGGGCCTGGCCGACGGGCGGGGCGAAGAAGCCGATCGCCGCGGCGACGAGGATCAGGGCGGGGAAGATCGTCACCGCGATGCGCGCGGAGCGGTCCTCCGAGGCGCGCGCGGTGCTCGCGGGCGCGGGGGACGGGGTCTGGGTGCTCATGGGAGCACTGTACTGTCCTATGAGACGGCTGTCCGAGATGTGGACGCCTGGTGGTCGTGCCGGCCGTCAGCCCCGCTGGCGCGCCGGGACCTGCCAGGCGTGCACCGGCTCGCCCGAGTCGACGGCGGCGCGATAGAGGCGGGTCATCTCCGCGAGCGCCTGCTCGCGGGAGCCGCCGCGCAGCTCGAGCGAGGTGACGGTGTCGATCTGCCAGCGGGCGCCGTTGCGGCCCGTGCGGGCGCGCTCGGTGAGGATCTCCTGGTAGCGGGCGATCACCTGCGCGTCGGCGCCGAGCTCGCGCAGCCCCTGCATCGCCTGCGGGATCAGGTGCTCCTGGAGCAGGTCCGCGACCCGCACCCGGCCCACCTTCGGCCAGCGCACCCGCGCCTCGAGGCCCCAGCGCGCGCACTGCTGGAAGGACTCGTCAGCCTGCTCGAAGCTCATCCGCGACCACAGCGGCCGCCGCTCGTGCACCAGCGAGCGGACGATCCCGTAGAAGAACGCGGCGTTCGCCGCCATGTCCGCGGGAGTCGGGCCGGCCGGCAGCAGGCGGTTCTCCAGCCGCAGGTGGGGCACGTCGGTGCCGGGATCGTAGATCGGCCGGTTCCAGCGCCACACCGTGCCGTTGTGGAGCATCAGCTCGTGCAGGCGGGGGGAGTGGCCCTCCGTCAGCAGCGGCTCCTCCGCCATCTCCCGCGACTCGGGGATCAGCGCCGGGAACAGCCGCACGTTCTCCTCGAAGAGGTCGAACATCGAGGTGATCCAGCGCTCCCCGAACCACACCCGGGGCCGCACCCCCTGCGCCGCGTACTCGGGCGGGCGCGTGTCCAGGGCCTGCACGAAGGTGGGGATGCGGGTCTCGTGCCACAGCCGCCTGCCCAGCAGGAACGGGGAGTTCGCGGCGAGCGCGACCTGCGGGCCTGCGATCGCCTGCGCCGCGTTCCAGGCGGCCGCGAACTGCTCCGGCGGCACCTGCAGGTGCAGCTGCATCGAGGTGCACGCGCTCTCCGGCGCGATCGAGTCGAAGGTGGTGTCCACGCCGCGGCCCTCGCCCTCGATCCGCAGGGTGATCTCCTCGCCGCGGGCCTCCATCACGCTGGACTCCAGCGCCTCGTAGCGGGCGCCCGGGGCGCGCCACGCCTCGTCGGCGAAGAGGTCCTCGGAGATCGTGGGCAGGTGGCCGACGGGCACCACGCGCGCCCCGCGGGCCTGCGCCGCCTCGTCGGCCCGGTCGACGGCGGCGCCGAGCGCCGTCTCCAGCTCGCGCAGCCCGGTCCCCGTCGGATGGGTCACCGGGAGGTTCGCCTCGAGGTTGTACCGGCCGATCTCGTGGACGTACTGCTCGTCGTCGAGGTCCTCCAGCAGGGTGTCCGCGATCAGCGCCGGGGCCATCGAGTCGCGGTCGGCGAGGTTCATCTCCAGCTCGACGCCGACGGTCCCCTCGTCCACGAACTCGGCCGTGTCCAGGAAGCTCTCGAAGAGGTCGAGATTCCGTCGCAGCTCCCGCCGATAGCGGGTGCGCTGGGAACGGGTGTACTCGGTGCTGCCGATCTCGCGTCCCATGGGGGTGACCTCCGGTCCTGACGGGTGTGCTCGCTCATCCAAGCACGTGCGGGGGCGGTGCGGCAGGGCCCATCCGCCCCGCGGGAGATGGCGCACATCCGGGGACGGGCTCACCGTGGTGGACAGCGGGTCCCGCGCTGCGGGGCGAGGAGCACCGCGACACGGTGGTCCAGTGTCTCGACGAGGGCGTGGTGGCGGCCGTGCTGCTATGGAACACCTGGGACTCGGTGCCCGCCGCGCGGGAGCTGATCGCCCAGTCCCAGGCCGGTGACCTGTACATCGACGAGCTCGAGAGCAGGATCCGGCCCGGCGGCGCGTGACAGACTGGGCGGGTGAGCACGCCGATGAACACCTCCCTGCCCTGGCCCGACGGCGCCGAGGTGCTGCCGATCGCCCCGCTGCGCCCGGTCCTGGACCGCCTGGCCTCCCTCGTCACCGTCCACGAGCAGGACGTCGCCATGGTGCCCGGCCTCGCCGTCACCGAGGAGGAGGTCGCCGCCGATCCGCCGCCCGCCCTCGAGCAGCTCGTCGACGAGCTCGGCGGGATCACCCTGCGCGACCTGCCTGTGCTGACCCTGCTGGTCGAGAACCGCACCGACGTCGGCCCGTACACGCTGCTGGGCGAGGCGACCAGCTACTACCCCCTCTACGAGACCCCGGACACCGCCGTGGTGCTGACCCTCGACGAGAACGGGACCCCCGGTGCGGTCTACGGCATCGGAGAGGACCTCGCCCTGCAGCTCGCCGCCCCGGACCTGCCCACCTACCTGGGCCTCTTCACCGATGCGCTCGAGGCGACCCTCGCCGAGCTCTCCACCCGCGGCCCCGCCGAGGACGACACGGAGACCGCGCGCACCGACGCCGCCGAGCAGCTCATGGACGCCCACCTCTTCGCCGCGATCCTCGGCATGGTCGAGGACGTGCCCGAGGTGGAGCTCGTCGCCCCCGCCGCAGAGGAGGCGGACGGTGCGCTCGCGCTCGCCGACCTGCGCGGCGCCGCGCCCGGCACCCGCGTGGACCCGATGGAGGTCGAGACCGACGGGGACCCGCTCGAGATGCACCTGGGCTGGCGCGAGCACGGCCTCGTGCTCGCCGTCCACGGCGGCTGAGCCGGGCGCACGATGACGCCCAGGTGACCGCCGGGCGAACACCTCGCCTCCCCGCGCACGATGGGGAGAACTCCCCATTCCCGCCCCCGACCCCCGTCCCTAGAGTGAGGGCGACCAGGGGAGCGGCGGGGGGGCGGGGAACGACATGGCGGGATTCCTGGGGGCCGACACCGAGGCGCTGCGCGCCCTCGGCCGCGCCGTCGGCGGCGGTGCCGAGCGGCTCGAGCAGCTGACCGCGCAGCTCGACGGGATCGTCGGCGGCGCCCGCTGGCAGGGCCCGGACGCCGACGCCTTCCGCGC
>NZ_KV788631.1:0-1856 GCF_001807385.1 Brachybacterium sp. HMSC06H03
CCGGTGCCCGCCGCCGCGGCACGAAGCGCCGCTCCCGCGGGGCGAGGGCCACGAACCCCGCCGCCGCGAGCACCGCCAGCATCACCACCGCGGTCATCCCCGCCCGCCAGCCGAGCACATCGGCGACCGGGGTGGCCAGCACCCGGCCGGACAGGCCGCCCAGCGTCGTCCCCGCCACGAACCAGCCCGCCGCGACCGCGCGCGAGCGCGCATCGACCTCCTCGGAGAGATACGCCATGGCCAGGGCCGGCACCCCGCCGAGCGCCATCCCCTCCAGCAGGCGCAGCACGAGCAGCAGCGGGAAGCTCGGCGACCAGGCCGCCGCCAAGGCCAGCCCCGTCGCCGCGATCACGGCGAGGATCATGGCGGGACGCCGGCCGAGGCGATCGCCGACGAAGGACCACGGCATCACCGCCAGCGCCAGCCCGGCGGTCGCGGCGGAGACCGTCAGCGCCGCCTGCTCCGGCCCGATGCCGAGATCGGCGGAGATCAGCTGCAGGATCCCCTGCGGGGAGTACAGCTGGGCGAAGCAGGCGATGCCCGCGGAGACCAGCGCCAGCTGCATCCGTCGGTAGGCGGGGGAGCCGAGCGCATGGCCCGGGATCGGGTCGATCCCGCTCATCCCTCGCACCGCGCTCGCCTCATGGCCTCCACTGTAGGCACGGCCCGACAGGAGCCGCCGGTGGGACCGTAGACTCGGGCCATCATGCGTCTGATCTTCGCCGGCACCCCCGAGGCCGCCCTCCCCTCCCTGCGCACCCTGCTCGACTCCCGCCACGAGGTGGTCGGCGTGCTCACCCGCGCCGACGCCCCCTCCGGCCGCGGGCGCAGGCTCACCCCGTCCCCGGTGAAGTCCCTCGCCCTCGAGGCCGGGGTGCCGGTGCTCACCCCCGCCACGCTGCGGGACGAGGAGGTGCAGCAGCAGCTGCGCGATCTCGCCCCGGACGCCGCGCCCGTGGTCGCCTACGGCAACCTCGTACCGCCCGCGGCGCTCGAGATCCCCCGCCACGGCTGGGTGAACCTCCACTTCTCCCTCCTGCCCGAGCTGCGGGGCGCCGCTCCCGCCCAGCGGGCCGTGCTCGCCGGCCGCCGCGAGACCGGGATGAGCGTGTTCCGCCTCGAGAAGGGTCTGGACACCGGCGACGTGATCGCCGCCGTCCCCACCGCCATCGGCGAGTTCGAGACCTCCGGCGAGCTGCTCGAGAGGATGGCCGACGACGGCGCCGCGCTGCTGCTCGCGGCCCTCGACGCGCTCGAGGACGGCACCGCGACCCTCACCCCGCAGGACCACGCGGCCGCGACCCACGCCGCGAAGCTCACCACCGCCGAGGCCCGGATCGACTGGACCCGTCCGGCGGACGAGGTCTCCGCGCACATCCGCGGCATGAGCCCGCAGCCCGGCGCGTGGACGCTCCTGGACGGCGCCCGCACCAAGATCCTCGGCCTCGAGGCCGTCGAGGAGGCCTCGCGCGCGAGCGCTCCGTCGGCCCCCGGCGCGCTCGCGGCCACCAAGCGACAGGTGCTCGTGGGCACCGGCACCGACCCGCTCGCCATCGCGACCCTCGCCCCGGCGGGGAAGCGCCCGATGCGCGCGGCGGACTGGGCACGCGGGGCGGGGCTCGGCCCCGACGCCCGCTTCGAGGACGACCAGCAGGACGGAGCACGCGTATGAGCGAGGACCGACGCGGCGGGCGCAGCCACGACGACAGCCGGCGAGGCCGGGACGACCGGGGTGGTCGACGGGACGATCGCGGCGACCGGCGCGATGACCGGGGTGGTCGGCGGGACGACCGTCGTGACCGGCCCCGCGACGCGCAGGGCCGCGAGCGCTCCGGCTCGCGCGGCCAGGGCGGCCC
>NZ_KV788632.1:0-9323 GCF_001807385.1 Brachybacterium sp. HMSC06H03
CGCGCGGCTCCGCGCCCGGCGGCCACACCCGCCCCGTCGGTTCTGCCCCCGGCTCTCGCCGGCCCACCTGGGCCCGTTCACGCGGAGTGACAGGACTGCGCGCGGCCCACCCGTCGGGAGTAGCGTGGCCCGGTCACGCCCGCTCCGCCGCACGAGGTCACCGCATGCCACTGGATGAACAGCCCCACGTCGGGAGCGCCGACGCCCCCTCGGGCGCGGAGCATCCGGTGCTCGACAACCCCGCCTGGTCCTCGCTCACCGGCGCCCACCGCGAGCTCGCGATCGGCAACGAGCACGTGCTGCGCTACCCGGAGGACGTCTCCCCCTTCGTGGGCGTGCGCGACTGGGAGCACCCCGACGTCTGGGACGCGATCCTCGACGTGTTCGGGCACGATGCCGTGGTCTCCGTCTCCCACGCCGATCCGCTGCTGCCGGCCGGCTGGGCGCCGGAGTTCCAGATCCCGGGCGTGCAGCTCGTCCAGACCGACCGCCTCGCCCCGCGCCCCGAGCCGGAGGCGGTCGAGCTCGGAGCGGCCGACGCCGACGAGATGCTCGCCCTGATCGCGCAGACCAGGCCCGGCCCCTTCGAGGCGCGCACGCACGAGATGGGCCGCTACGTGGGGATCCGACGGGACGGACAGCTGATCGCGATGGCCGGCGAGCGCCTCCACCCCGACGGCTGGACCGAGATCAGCGCGGTCGCGGTCCATCCCGACCATCGTCGACAGGGTCTCGCCTCCCGCCTCGTGCTCGACGTCGCCCACCACATCCAGCGCCGCGGTGACAGGGCGCTGCTGCACGCCTCCGCCGCGAACACCGCCGCGATCGCGGGCTACGAGAAGCTCGGCTTCACGCTGCGGCGCCGCCTCACCTTCGGGGCGCTGCGCACACCCTGAGCGGCAGCGCTCTCCTTCCGCCCGGTCAGCACAGGGATCACGGACGTCCCACCAGCCCCGGAAGGGCTCGTGCGGCATGGGCGGTCCCGCCGCCCCTCGACGGACGCGACCCCCGCCGACACGGTCGAGGAGCTGCGGGAGCAGAGCGGGACGCGGTCCGGCGACACCAGGGCAGCCGCCGGCCACGCCCGACCCCGTGCGCACGTGAGCCGCCCGCCGGCCCGCCCGCCGCCTCCGCCGGCCACGACCGGGTCGTAGACCGACGCGGGCGAAGATCCACCGCGCCCGTCCAGCCCTCGACACCCGACTCGGTACGGTCTCCCCATGACCATGGATGCGTGCTGGCCCGAGCCCCTGCAGGACGTCGACCGCAGCGACGAGGACCTGCGGGCGTGGGTCGCCGAGCGGATCCACCGCCTGGACGCCGACGGGCGTCGCAGCGCCGACACCCACCTGGTGCGCCTGGATCTGCCCGAGGACTGGGACATCCAGCTCTACCTCAAGGACGAGACGACCCACTCCTCCGGCAGCCTCAAGCACCGACTGGCCCGCTCGCTGTTCCTGTTCGCGCTGGTCAACGGACAGCTGCGGCCGGGGATGCCGGTGATCGAGGCGTCGTCGGGCTCGACCGCGGTGAGCGAGGCCCATGTGGCGCGGATGCTCGACATCCCCTTCGTGGCCGTGGTCCCGCGCGGCACGAGCGCGCGGAAGATCGCGCTGATCGAGTTCGCCGGCGGGCAGTGCCACGTCGTGGACGGCGCGGCGGACATGAGCCGGGAGGCGCAGCGCCTGGCCGATGAGCTCGGCGGGCTCTTCCTGGACCAGTTCACCCACGCCGAGCGCGCCACCGACTGGCGGGGCAACAACTCCATCGCCGTCAGCGCCCTCGCCCAGCTCGAGCTCGAGCCGCATCCGGTGCCGCGCTGGATCGTGGTCGGCGCCGGGACCGGCGGGACCAGCGCGACCTTCGGGCGCCTGCTGCGCTACCGGTCCCTGCCCACCTCCCTGTGCGTCGCGGACGTGGAGAACTCCGCGTTCTTCCCCGGATGGGTGCAGGAGGATCCGCATCTCACCACTGGGTCCGGCTCGCGGATCGAGGGCATCGGCCGCCCGCAGGTCGAGCCGAGCTTCGTGCCCGGGGTCGTGGACCGGATGATCCGGGTGCCGGATGCCGCCTCGGTCGCCGCCGCCCGACATCTCTCCGAGGTGCTCGGCAGGCGCGTCGGCGCCTCGACCGGCACGAACCTCATCGCCGCGGCGCAGCTGATCACGCAGATGCGCGAGAAGGGCGAGAGCGGCTCGGTGCTGACGCTGCTGTGCGATCCGGGCGACCGCTACACCGACACCTACTTCGACGACGACTGGGTCGCCGCGCAGGGCTGGGATCTCACGCCCTGGCGCACGGCGCTCGCGGAGATGCTGCCGCTCGGGGTGCGCTGACACCCGGCCCACCCCGCCCGCGGAGGGCCAGGGCGCACTCAGCTCCAGGCACCCTGCAGACACCGCCCCCAGCCCCAAGCCCCAAGCCCACAGCCCACAGCCCACAGCCCACAGCCCACGGAGCATGGTCGACTACTGGCGCAGAGCGTACCTCTATGCCCATATAGGCATAGCGCTACGCCAGACGCCCGTGACCGACCATGCCACCGCCGGTGCCGGGCCGCGGATCGGGGGTACCGGACCCGGCAGCGCTCGGGATGCCGCGGCGGGAGGCTCAGCGCCCGGGCAGCTCGAGCGCCCACGCCTCGGCGAGCGCTCCGCGCACGCGGACCCGATCGCCGTCTGCCGGATAGAAGCGCAGAGTGCACGGGGAAACCGCGTCCGGGAGGTGCTCGAGGAGGCTCGCGTCGAGGAACAGCGTCGCGGGTCCGTCATCGGCCGAGAGAACCTCGCGCGCAGTGCCGTCGGCCCCGAGGATCTCGACCGTGACGGCCCCGCGAGTGCGCACCTCGGCCCGCGCGGGAGTCTCGAGCAGGAGCTCGACAGTGCCGCCGGCCCCGGTGGCCCCGGGCACGTCGACGTCGTCCGCCGCCTCCAGGGGCAGCGCCTCGGACCGCAGCGCGCGCAGCTCCGGGACCGGCAAGCTGCGCAGCTCCTCCCCGTCGAGCCGCAGCTCCCGCGGGAAGGTCAGCGCTCCGGCCCAGCCCTGGGCGTCGGTCTGCTCCTGGCTGCGCTGCTGCCCCTCCCATGACCAGCCCCACAGCAGCACCCGGTCGCCGTCGGCGTCGACGACGGCCTGGGGTGCGTAGAAGTCGGGACCGATGTCGACCTGCCCCCCGGCGGTCGGAGCGAAGCGCGGCGCGCCGTCCGAGCCGTCGACGAGGTCCCCCACCAGGTAGTCGACCTGGAGGGTGGAGCGCTCGTAGGTGGAAGGGTGCCCCCAGCGGGACAGCAGCAGCACCCAGCGCCCGCCGACGGGCACGAGCTGCGGGCACTCCCAGAGATCGGCGGGCGAGTGCTCGGCGGCGACAGGGTCGTCCCCGTGCAGCAGCGTGCCGACGAGCTCCCAGTTCTCGAGGTCCTCGCACGAGTACAGCAGCAGCGTCGGCACGAAGCGACCACCCTCGCGCACCCCGGCGCCTTGGATCCCCCAGCGCTTCCCGCCGTAGGTGAACACGAAGGGGTCGCGGATCCCGATCAGTCCGGGCACCTCGGGCACCTCGGCGGCGACCACGCCGGTGCGGACCAGCTCGGTGCCGCTCTCATCGAGGCGGGTGACCAGCACGCGGGCGAGCTGGTTCTCGATCCCGTCGACCCCGGAGTAGACGAGAGTGGGAACGGCGGGAGCACCGGGCCCGTCGGCGACGGGTCCGGCGGACAGCTCGGCATCCTCGGCGGCGCTCGCGTCGGGCGCGTGGTCGAGGAGTCCGACGCCGCTCCAGCAGCCGCCCTGGTCGGCCTCTCCCGGGCGGGGCACGGGGCCCAGCGGCTCCTCGCGCCAGCTCACCAGATCCGAGGAGGACATGTGCCCCCAGTGGATGTGCTCGTGGCGGGTGGACGCAGGGTTGTACTGGAAGAACACGTGCCAGCGGCCGTCGGCGGTGCGGTGGATGCCGTTGGGGTCGTTGATCCAGCCGAACGGGTGGACGCGGTGGAGGGCCGGGAAGCCGAGGTCGAGGGTGTCGGTCATCGTGATGCTGCTCCTGGTGACGTGGGGGCGGGGACGGTGGGCAGGGGTCATTTCGAGGACCCGGCGGTGAGGCCCTCGCGCAGATAGCGCTGGCCGAAGAGGAACACCACCACGGCGGGCACCATCGAGAGGATCACTCCCGCCAGCACGACCGAGATCGAACCCGTGCCGAGGTTGCCCTGGAGGGTCACGAGGCCGAGCGGCAGGGTGTAGTTCTGCTCGGAGATCATGAAGATCAGCGGGCGGAAGAACTCGTTCCAGTGGTAGTTGAAGGCGAGGACGCCCACGATCGCCATGCCGGACAGCGCCAGCGGCGCGTAGATGGAGAAGAAGGTGCGCCAGGGGGTCGCGCCGTCGAGCGCCGCGGCCTCCCCCAGCTCGAGCGGAAGGCCCAGGAAGTACTGGCGCATCAGGAAGGTCCCGAAGGCGGTGGGGATCGCGGGGAGGATCAGCGCGAGCAGCGTGTCGGAGAGCCCCATCCCGCGGATGATCATGAACACCGGCACGATCGTGACCTGCACCGGGACCATCATCGTCGAGAGCACGATCGCGAACAGGGCGTTCTTGCCGCGGAACTCGATGCGGGCGAAGACGTACCCCGCCATCGCGGCGGTGAGCATCTGGCCGATCGCGACGACCCCCGTGACCAGGGCGCTGTTGAGCACCAGCAGCGGCACCGCGATCTGCTCGAACACCGCGGCGTAGCTCGAGAAGTCCGGAGAGCTGGGGAAGAAGCTCGGGGGGAGGCTGAAGGACTCCGCGGCGGGCCGGAGCGAGGTGGTGAACGTCCACCACACCGGACCGAGGGTGAGCACGGCGGCGACGAACAGGGCGGAGTACTTGGCGAGGACGGGTAGGCGGCGTGTCATCGGGGGTCCTTCCGGACGGGGACAGGGGCGCTCGCGACGGCGGGAGCGCGGCTCACTGATAGAAGACGAAGCGTCGGGCGAGGCGGAACTGGGCGGCGGTGACGAACATGATCAGGACCATGAGGACCAGGCCGATCGCGCTGGCACGCCCGAACTCGAGCTCGCGGAAGGCGCTCTCGTAGATGACCATCACGACCGTGCGGGTGGAGTCCCCGGGCCCGCCGCGCGTGAGCACGTAGGGCTGGTCGAAGACCTGCAGCGCGGAGATGATCGCCATCACCGAGGCGACCAGCACGGTGGGACTCACCAGCGGCAGGGTGAGATGGCGGAACTGGCGCCAGCCGGTCGCCCCGTCGATGGAGCCGGCCTCGTAGATCTCGGTGGGGATCGAGCTCAGGCCGCCGATGAAGAGCAGGAACGAGAAGCCGAAGTTCTGCCACACGTACACCGCGATCACCACGACCATGGCCCACTGCGGGCTGGTCAGCCAGGGCACGGCCGGGACCCCCACCAGCGAGAGCAGCCAGTTGATGACGCCGTAGCTCTCGTTGAACAGGTACTTCATGAGGATCGAGACGCTCGCCGCGGACAGCACGAGGGGGAAGAAGAAGGTCGAGCGGAAGAACACTCGCAGCCACGGAGGCATCCGGGAGCTGACCAGCACGGCGAGCAGCATCGCGATGACGAGCTGGGCGGCGACCGCGACGACCACGAAGACGGCGGTGTTCAGGAAGGAGATGCCGACGGTGCGGTCGGTGGCGAGGTCGGCGAAGTTCTCCAGCCCCACGAACTGCGGGGAGGTGATGATGTCCCAGCGGAAGAAGGCGAGGGCGAGCGAGCCGACGATCGGCAGCACCACGAAGATGCCGATGCCGAGCATCGTCGGGGCGAGGAAGAGCCAGCGCAGCAGGGCGCTGTCGCGATCGGCGGTCATGAGGGGTCCTCCTCGGAGAAGACGGCGCGCAGGTCGGCGTCCAGATCCGCGAGCGACCGCGCGACCTGCTCAGGACCGCCGGACAGCGCGGTGGAGACATTGCGGATGAGCGCCGTCTCGACGGCGGCCTGCTGCGGCGGGGCGGGGATCGGGCCGGGGGACGGGAAGCGGTCGAGGGTCTCGTAGAAGCGTGACCAGTGCTCCGGACCGATGCCGGTGTACAGGGAGTCGTTCACCATCGAGCGCCGGGTCGGAGTGGTCGAGGGGGTCGGGAAGGCGAGCTCCATCGCCTCCTTCGAGGCGATGTACTTGATCCACTCCCAGGCCTGGTCCGGCTTGTCGGTGGTCTTCATGACCGCGTATCCGGCACCTCCGAACTGGTGACGCTGGGTCTTCCAGCGCGGGAAGAACTGCACGTCGTACTGCTCGGGGCGCATGCCGCCCTCGGCGAGCCCCTGCACCCAGTAGCCGCCCGCGGGGGTGGTGCCGATGCGACCGGAGGCGAACAGGCCGACGAGGGTGTTGCCGCCGCCCTCCTCGGGACGCACGGCGAGGCCCTCTCCGACGAGGCCGCGCAGATGCTCGAAGCTCTCGTGGACGCGGTCGTCGGTCGCGTTGGAGCCGGTCCAGAGATAACCGCCGGAGCGCTGCTCGCCGGGATAGAAGGTGGACCAGAAGTCCTCGCCGCCGCTCGCCCGCTCCTCGATCAGGAAGGAGGTGTCGTTGACGTAGAGCCAGGGCACGATCCCGCCGAAGAGACGATTGGTCCAGTAGTACGGGGTGGCGTCGCCCTTCATGCCGCGCAGCAACTCGGTGAAGTCGTCCTTCGTCCACTCCTCCCCCGGCATCTCGAGGCCGTTGCGCTCGAGGACGTCGAGGTTGAGGTACATGTTCGCGGCGTTGAAGTCGAGCGGGAGCTGGTAGAGGGAGCCCTTGTACATGAACGCCTCGATGAGGCTGGGGTGGACGTCCTCGAAGTAGTCCTTCATCTCCTCGGCGTCGCGCAGGAGGTAGTCGTCCAGCGGCAGCGCGAGGCGCTCGGCGAAGAGCTGCGCGCCTTCGGTCGCCGTGTAGACGATGTCGGGCTGGGTGCCGGAGGCGACCATCGTGAGGATCTTCGCGAAGAAGTCACCCCAGTCGGTGGCCTGCACCGACTGGATCAGCACGGGGATGTCGGGATGGGTCTCCATGAAGGCATCCGCGATCGCCTGACGGCCGGCCGCGTCCTGCGAGGTGCCGAGGATCAGGATCGTCAGGGCGTCCTGGCCGCGGCCGGGGGTGTCGGCCCCGGTGAGGCGGGGCCAGGCGGCGATGGTGCCGGCGAGGGCTGCCGCGCCGCCGGCGCCGAGGAGGGCGCGGCGGGTGAGGGTGGAGGGGCTGGCCATGCGGTCCTCTTCGTCGAGAGTCGGGACAGTCGAAGCGGGGTGATAGAGGAGGTGCGAGTCGATGCGGCTGTCCGGCGTCATCGCCGACACACCGCTTTCACACGTGTCGAAGTCGGTCGGGACCAGTATGCAGCGCAGCTTTCACACGTGTCAACCCTGATCCCGCGACAGCACCCGGAACCCATGACGCGGGCCGGCTCGCCCAGCCCCGGACCAGCCCGGGCCCGGAGCCGGCCCAGACCCGGCCGGAGCACCACCGGCCCCACCTCGACCAGCCCGCGCAGCAGACGTCGAGCGAGGTCAGCGCTCGCGTGCGATCCCCACCGACTCCCGCTCGACGAGCGGGCACTCGACGACCACGACACCCGCATCGTCGCCCGCCGCCTCGCCCTCCAGTCGCGCGAACAGCGCGTCCATCGCCCGGCGCCCCATCTCCTCGTGGGGCAGGGCGATCGTCGTGAGCTTCGGAACGAGCCGCTCGGCGAAGAAGTCCTCGTCATCGAAGCCGATCACCGAGAGGTCACCCGGAACGGCGATGCCCGCCGCGGCCGCGGCCTGGAGCACCCCGGCAGCGACCCGGTCACGGATGCAGAACACACCCGTCGGCGGGTCCTCCCCCGCGAACAGCCGGGCGGCGGCCCGGTAGCCGTCGTCGATCTGCCACCCCGCCTTCACCATCCGCGGTTCGAGCCCTGCGTCCGCCAGCTCGTCACGAAAGCCGGCCTCGCGCTCGAGGACGGCCACGGAGCGATCGTCGCCGGAGAGCATGGCGATCCGCCGATGACCGGTCTCGACCAGGCGACGAGCAGCACGTCGGGCGCCGCCGTAGTCGTCGGGCACGAAGGTGGGCGGCAGCTCGGCACCCTCGCCGCGCTCGTCCGCCCCGGGCGGCACCGGTTCGTGGTTCGCCAGCACCAGCGGGATCCCCGGCGGCACGACGGGGAGGGGGCCCCTCATGCGGCCCATGGTCGCGTAGAGCAGTCCGTCGACCTGGCGCTCGGCAAGGAGGCGGGCGGCATCCTCGACGGTGTGGTCGCGCAGCGAGAGGTCCACGGTGATCACGAGGTGATCGTGCCGGGCGGCGACCATGGAGGCGGCGCGCGCCATACGGCCCGCGAAGGGCGAGGTCGCGATCTCGTCGGTGATGAGACCGATCGTGCGCGAGCGACGCTCCTTGAGGGAGATCGCGAGGGCCGAGCGGGTGTAGCCGAGCTCGGCGGCGGCGGCGAGCACGCGCTGCTGGGTGGCCACGGCGACCGTCCCCTCCACACGTCCGTTGAGCACCATCGAGACGGTGGCCCGCGAGACGCCCGCACGCGCCGCGACATCGGCGGAGGTGGGGCGGCGGGACGAGGAGCTCACAGCTCGTAGGGTACGCGGCTCCTCCGACCGGCGGCGGGGCGGGATCCGTGGCTCCTTCCCCGCGATCCCGGCCCGTCGTCCCATGCCCGCCCGGCCGCTCACACCACCGCGGTCATCCCGCCGTCGACGTGGAGGGTCTGGCCGTTGACGAAGCGGCTCGCGTCGGAGGCGAGGAACACCAGCGGGCCGACGAGGTCCTCGACGTCGCCCCAGTGCCCGTCGGGAGTGCGGCGGGCGACCCAGGCGGAGAACTCCTCGTCCTCGACCAGGGCCTTCGTGAGCTCGGTGGCGAAGTAGCCGGGGGCGAGGGTGTTGACCTGGATGCCGTGAGGGGCGAGGTCGGCGGCGAGGCCCTTGGTGAACATCGCGATCCCGCCCTTGGTCGCGCTGTACGCGGCGATGGAGGGGCGGGCGAGCTGGGACTGGACCGAGCCGATCTGCACGATCTTCCCGCTGCCGCGCGCGATCATGCCGCGGGCGACGCGGCGGGCGCAGTAGAAGGCGGCGGAGAGGTTCGTGGCCAGCAGCGCGTCCCAGTCCTCGTCGGCGAACTCCGCGATCGGCGCCCGACGCTGGATGCCGGCGTTGTTCACCAGCACGTCCGGGGTGCCGTGCGCGGCCTCGATCTCGGTCAGCGCCGCGTCGACGGCGGCGGGGTCGGTGACGTCGAAGCCGGCCGAGAGCACCTCCGGCACCGCGCCGGCCCCGCCCGTCGCCTCGGCGCCGACGCCGGTCCCGTCGGCGGCG
>NZ_KV788633.1:0-17836 GCF_001807385.1 Brachybacterium sp. HMSC06H03
CGCCGGGGCCGTGCCGGGACCCGCGCCGACGGGTCAGTCGCCGCCCAGCACCGTCCCGGCCCGGGCCAGGGCGAGCACCCGGTCCTGCCGGGCGAGCCGCACCGAGACCGCATCCGAGCGCAGGGCCCGGTCGATGCCGTCGGGCAGCGGTCGCTGGGAGGCCAGAAGCACGCAGTTCCCGCGGCGCTTGCCGGTCAGATGCGCCGGCTCGGCGATGACGCCGACGTGGGAGAAGACCGCCGAGAGCGTCGCGACCTCGTCGGCCAGCAGCCGCGTCCCGGGCGGTGCGGCGCAGTTGGCGAGATAGAGGCCCCCGGGGCGCAGCACCCGCGCCGCATCGCGGACCGCCGCGAGCCCGATCAGCTCGGGCGGGGTGACCGAGCCGGCGAAGACGTCCCTGACCAGCACGTCGAAGCGATCCTCACGCCAGTCCGCGAGGGCAGTGCGCGCATCGTCGACCCGCAGCCGCAGCCGGGGCGAGCGCGGCAGGTCGAACCACTCCCGCACCCGCTCGGCCAGCAGCGCGTCGAGCTCCACCACGATCTGCCGTGCACGGGGGTGGCGGGACGCGACGGCGCGGGGGAGGGAGCAGCCGCCGCCTCCGAGATGGGCGAGCTGGGCGGCGCGCTCCTCGTCGGACTCCTCGAGAAGGAGGTCGATCACCTGCAGCATCCAGCGCATGTACTCGAACACCAGGTGCTCCGGATCGGGATGCAGGTGCGAGGAGGGGACGCCGTTGACGTCCAGCAGGACCGACCCGTCGGTCTCGACCGTGAGCCGCGCGGTGCCGGTGGAGATGGGGATCGCCGTGTCCAGCGGGCCGAGGCTGTCGAAGGGGGCGCGCGGGGCGCGATCACGGCGGGGCATCGCACCACTCTAGGAGACGCTGCCGCGGAGGTCCGTGCGGCCCACCTCTCCTCCCCAGCCCCCGCTCGTCCCCAGCGAGGCCGTCGCGGGCGTCGTCCGTCACACCCTCCGCCTAGCGTTCGGGGCACGAGGTCGGGACGAGACCGGCCGGCACCGGACACCCCGCCCGACGGGCGGCACCGAGCAGGAGGAGGAGCGCGATGGGCACCACCACGGCACGCAGCGGAGGGCGGCACCCCGAGACGGTCCTGCGCTCGGACGCCCGCTCCCTGAGGCTGCTCCTCGCCCGGCTCGATCAGGACCAGGCCGATCTCGAGCGCGCGCGGCAGCTGCTCCAGCAGGGACGGGAGCTCGCCCCCGTCGACCCTCGCGAGGCCTTCGAGCTCGTGCACCGCGCCGCGCTCCGCGGCGCCGGGGTGCTCGTCGCCCGCGCGAACCGCGAGCGCCGGCGGGCGCTGCCGCTGAACGTGTGGACCGCGCTGGAGCGGCTGGGAGGGGAGGAGGCCCGGCGTGCGGAGACGCTCGGTCCCCTGGTCGCCGAGCGCACCCGGCTGGACCGGGACACCTCGGCGCTGCCGGAGCCCGAGCTGCTCGCCCAGCACATGGAGGGGACCGCGGCCCATCTCGACCGCGTCGCCGAGAAGCTCCTCGAGGGCCTGCCCGTCCCGCTCGCGGAGCTGTCCGAGGGCTGAGCGTCCCCGCGCCCGCCCCGGTACAGTCCTCGGCGAGGAGGTGGCGATGGGAACGGGTGCGCGCACAGTCCGCACGGCGGACGGACCGGAGGAGATCCCAGGGATCCTCCACCTGGACATGGACGCCTTCTTCGCCTCCGTCGAGGTGCGCGACGATCCGTCGCTGCGCGGCCTGCCCGTCGTGGTCGGAGGCGCCGGCGCCCGGGGAGTCGTCGCCGCGGCGAGCTATCCCGCCCGCGCCCGCGGCATCCGTTCTGCGATGCCCATGGCGAGCGCCCGCCGCCTTGCCCCCGACCTCGTGATCGTCCCGCCCCGGATCGCGCACTACCGCGAGGTCTCCTCCCAGGTGATGGCGATCCTCGGTGACGTCGTGGCGGATATCGAGCAGATCAGCGTCGACGAGGCCTTCCTCGACGTGCGCGGTGCGCGCCGGCTCTTCGGCGAGCCCGTCGAGATCGCCGACCTGCTGCGGCGACGCATCCGCGAGGAGCTCGCGCTGCCCAGCTCGGTGGGCGGCTCGGTCTCCCGGGCCGTCGCGAAGATCGCCTCCGCCCGGGCGAAGCCCGACGGGATGCTGATCGTTCCCGCCGACCGGACGGCCGAGTTCCTCGCCCCCCTGCCCGTCGGCGCGATCTCCGGCGTCGGCCCCAAGGCCCAGGCGGCCCTCGAACGGCTCGGCGTGCGCACCATCGGACAGCTGCGGGAGGTCCCCACCAGCACCCTCGCCCGTGCGCTCGGCCCGCGTACCCCCGAGATCCTCGCGCTCGCCGACGGCAGCGACCGCACCGGGCTCGGACACCGCACGAAGGACCGGTCGCTCGGCACGGAGCGGACCTGGGACGAGGACCTCACCGACCCCGCTGAGGTGCGGCGGCGCATCACGATGATGGCCGACGAGGTCTCCCGGCAGCTGCGTCGCTCGGGCTTCGTCTCCCGCACCGTCGTGCTCAAGCTCCGCGCCCCCGACGGCACGACGCTCTCCCGCTCCTCCACCTTCGACCAGCCCACCGCGAGCGGCGAACGACTGAGGGAGCATGTGGTGGCGCTCTGGGAGAGGGAGCGCCCGACGATGCGCAGGGTGCGGCTCGCCGGGGTCCGCGCGACCCAGCTCGAGCCCGCCGCCGGGGTGCCCCTGCAGTCGGAGCTCAGCGCGAGGCCGGCGGGCTGGACCGATCTGGAGGCAGCGATGGACCGTGCCCGCGACCGCTTCGGCAGCGCGAGCCTGAGCAGAGGGTCCACCCTCGAGCCGGGGCGTGCCGAGGCACCGCCGACGGAGTCGCCCGCGCCGGGGGAGTCGTCACCGCGACGGTGAGCGGAGGCGCCTCGCACAGATGGTTCCCATAACTCAGGAAGACGCTCTAAACTGGATGAACCGCCGACGGGGCTGTTGGCCTCCGGCGGGTGCACCGGGCGCCGCAGGGCGCGAGAGGACGGGGACAAGGAGCGGGACCATGCCGCTGTCTGAACACGAGCAGAAGATGCTCGACGAGATGGAGCGTCAGCTCTTCGCCGACGATCCGCGCCTCGCACGTGCCTTCGCTCCCAAGGCGCCGCCGCGACGCAACGGTCGCCGCATCCTGATCGGCCTCGGAGCCGTCGTGCTGGGCCTCGCCCTGCTCGTCCTGGCCGTGGCCCTCCCGGCGATCTGGCTCGGCGTGATCGCCTTCATCGGCATGGTGGCCGGTGCGGTCTACGCCATCACCGGCCCCAGCGGCACCTCCTCCGGCACCGGCAGCTCGGGAGGCGGTCCCGGCGGCGGTCGGGGGCCGACGGCCCCCGGCACCGGCGACGGCGGCAGCTTCATGCGCAAGATGGAGGAGCGCTGGGAGAAGCGCGCGGGGGACGACCCGCGCCTCTGACCGTCCGGCTCCCGGCCGCGGTCGCCCCGCTACTCCGCACCGTCCTGCGGCGCCCCGCGGCCCGCCCCTGATTCCCCGAAGCCCCGGCTCCTCGAGCCGGGGCTTCGTCGTTCCCGGGATCGGCGCCTCTGCCGCCGCCGCTCCGTCGACCGCGCGGACGGTCCCCACCTCGCTCCACCGCCCTGTCGCGGGGCGACCCGGCCCGGCCGCCCGGTCGGCCCCCACCCTTTCCCGGCGCTCCTGCGGCCCCGTCCCCGTCCCGCTCCCGGCGACTCCCCACATCGCTCCACCGGTGTCCTCCACCTCCCTCCACCCCGGGTCCCGGGGCGCCCGCCCCGAAGGCTCCGATCTGCTGACCTGGGCAGATGCCGTGGAGCGGTGGGGGAGGGGTGCGCTGTCGGCCGGGATCCTGGGCCCCGCAGCGCCCTCGCACCGCGCCCGGACGCGAGATTCCCCCCACCTCGCTCCACTCTCCTGACCTGTAGTGACCCAACACTCGTGCCCCGATTTCCCCGTTCCTGTGGCCATTGGTGGGGGGTGGTGGGGTAAAGTGGAGCGTGTTGGGAGGAGATGGAGATCGGATCGCGAGTCACGGCGACTGAAGGAGGCTGCGGATGTTCCTCGGCACCTTCACGCCCAAGCTCGACGAGAAGAGCCGACTGATCTTCCCGGCCAAGTTCCGCGACGAGCTCGCCTCGGGACTGGTCATGACTCGTGGACAGGAGCACTGCATCGCCGTGTACCCGCTCATGGAGTTCCGCCAGAAGCTCGAGGAGGCCCGTCGGGCGCCCACGACCGACCGACGCACCCGCGACTACCTGCGAGTGCTGATGTCCGGTGCGGAGGACGTCATCCCGGACAAGCAGGGCCGCATCACCATCCCGAGCCATCTGCGCACCTACGCGGGGCTGGATCGGGAGTGCGCCGTCATCGGCGCGCTCGACCGGCTCGAGATCTGGTCGCTCCCGGCCTGGGAGACCTACCTCGAGCAGAAGGAGGAGGGCTTCGCCGAGACCTCCGAGGAGGTGATCCCCGGCCTGTTCTGAGCCCGGCCACGAGGACATCCGTCCTGTGAGACCTCTCGTCGTTCCCGCCCCGACGCAACTTCCCCGGTGGCGGGTCGGGAACGACGGGGAATCTGACAGGACGGCAGCGCCCAGGGGGCGCCGGCCGGCGTCCGGACCGAGACCGCAGCGCATCGCACGAGAGCACGACCCGAGGGGAGGGGCGAGATGGACGACACCACGCACGGCGACCTGCCGGCCGAGCAGAGGCACCTCCCGGTCCTGCTCGAGACCTCGGTCCAGCTGCTCGCCCCGGCGCTGCAGGAGCCCGGGTCGGTCCACATCGACGCGACCCTCGGCATGGGCGGCCACGCCGCCGCCGTGCTGCACGCCGCACCGAAGGCCCGGCTGGTCGGCATCGACCGCGACCCGCAGGCGCTCGCGCTGGCCCGGGAGCGCCTGGACCGCGAGGGCGTCGGCGACCGCGCCACCCTCGTCCACGCCACCTACGACGAGATCCCCGAGGTGCTCGCCGAGCTCGACCTGCCCGGCGCCCACGGCGTGATGATGGACCTGGGGCTCTCCAGCTTCCAGATCGACACCGCGGAGCGAGGCTTCTCCTACTCCGTCGACGCGCCGCTGGACATGCGCATGGACGCCACCTCCGACGGCCCCACCGCCGCGGACCTGCTGCGCGAGCTGCCCGAGGCCGAGATCGCCCGCATCCTCCACGACCTCGGCGACGAGCGCTTCGCCCGCCGGATCGCCCGCCGCATCGTCGAGCAGCGCGAGACCGCGCCGCTGGCCCGCTCCGGCGAGCTCGTCGAGCTGCTGGAGAAGGCGATCCCGGCTGCCTCGAAGGCCAGCGGAGGCCACCCTGCCAAGCGCACCTTCCAGGCCCTGCGCATCGCCGTCAACGAGGAGCTCGAGATCCTCGCCTCCGCGATCGAGGCGGCGCTGGACTGCCTCCACGTCGGCGGCCGCATCGTCGTGGAGTCCTACCACTCCGGCGAGGACCGTCTCGTCAAGACGGCCTTCACCCGCCGCACCCGTTCCTCGGCCCCGCCCGGACTCCCGGTCGAGCTCGAGGAGCACAAGCCCACCTTCACCCCGCTCGTCCGCGGCGCGCTCCAGGCCGACGAGGACGAACGGAGTGGCAATACCCGTGCCGCGTCCGTCCGACTGCGAGCATTGACCCGAACCCGTTCCGCCGAGAGAGCACACTGAGATGGCCAGCACGTCCGCCGTTCATGCGCCCGCGATCCGCCCTGCTCGCGGAACGCGCACCGCCCAGACCGCCCGGCCCCGCCTCACCGTCGTCTCCACGCCGAAGACGGGCGGCAGCTCGATGCCGTTCGCGCTGCTGTGCACGCTCATCGTCACCGCGACCCTCGCCGCGCTGCTGTTCATGAACATCCAGATGTCCGACGCGAGCTACGAGATCACCCGGCTCCAGGGCCAATCACAGCGGCTGACCGAGGAGAGCCAGGGCCTCCAGGAGACCAACGAGCGCCTCGGCACCCCGCAGGAGCTCGAGCGCCAGGCGCGCGAGATCGGGATGGTCCCGGTGTCGGATCCGGCATATATCGACCTCGACACGGGCCAGATCATCGGCGAGACGGCCCCGGCGGAGCAGACTGGGGGGACGCCGGAGCTGGCGGACGTGCCTGCCGAGGTGGCGGTCCCGCCGGCGCAGATCTACGACGAGCCCACCGAGTACCACGGCATGGGCAACGAAGGGGCCTGACACATGTCGCCATCGCGCAGGAACGGCCGGTCCAGCACCTCCCGCTCCGCGGGAGGTGCTGGTCGTCCACGCCCCGGCGGCGGCGCGATCCGGCTCCCGCAGGCCCGCGTGGGGGACCCCTCCACCCGTCATCGCCTCCTGATCAGCCTGGTCCTGGTCGCCGTGCTCGCCCTCTCCGGCCGCCTGGTCTGGGTGCAGGGCCTGGACGCGAGCGCCCGGGCCGAGGAGGCGATCGCCCAGCGCACCGTCACCCGGTCGATCCCCGCACTGCGCGGTGACATCACCGACCGCAACGGCACCGTGCTGGCCAGCTCCGTGCAGCGCTACGACCTCTGGGTCAACCAGACCCAGGTCGACGACTACCTCGCGAACTCGAAGACCGCCGAGGTCACCGGCGTGGAGGCCGCGGCGCGGGAGCTCGCGCCGGTGCTCGGCTGGAGCGTGGGCGAGACCGAGGAGGCGCTGACCGGCGAGGCCGGCTTCGCGTACCTCCGCAAGAACGTGGAGCCCGCCGTGCGGGACGCCGCGATCGCGCTGGGCATCCCCGGCATCGGCGCGGATTCGGTCGCCGATCGGATCTACCCCGCCGGCTCCGTGGCGGGCAACGTGCTCGGCTTCGTCGGCGCCGACGGCACGGCCCTGGCCGGCACCGAGCTCTCCTTCGACGACGAGCTCGCCGGTACCGACGGCAAGACCACCTACGAGCGCGGCGCCCAGGGGCAGATCATCCCCACCGGCAAGCAGGAGACGACCCCCGCCGTCGACGGCAGCGATGTCGTGCTCACCCTGGACCGCGACCTGCAGTGGAAGGCGCAGCAGGTGATCGCCAGCTCCGTCGAGCAGTGGGGCGCCACCGGCGGCAGCGCCGTGGCCTACAACGCCCGCACCGGCGAGGTGCTGGCCCTGGCGGAGTCCCCGACCTACGACCCGAACTCACCGGGCGACGCCGATGCCGAGGACCTCGGCAACCGCGCGATCTCGAGCGTCTTCGAACCGGGCTCCACCGGCAAGCTCTTCACCATCGCCGCCGCGATCGAGGAGGGCACCGTCACGCCCGAGTCCCAGTACGACGTCCCCTACGAGAAGTACTTCGAGGGCGAGCGCATCAAGGACTCCCACAGCCACCCCGACCAGCGGCTCACCCTCGCCGGCGTGCTGAAGAACAGCTCCAACGTCGGCACCGTGCAGATCTCCGAGACGCTCACCCCCGAGGTGCGCCACGACTACCTCCTCGCCTTCGGGCTGGGGCAGAAGACCGGGGCCGAGCTGCCCGGCGAGTCCGCCGGCATCGTCCACCCCGCCTCGGACTGGACCGGCCGCACCCGCTACACCACCTCCTTCGGCCAGGGCTACAGCGTCAACGCCCTCCAGATGGTCTCGGCCGTCGGCACCTTCGCGAACGACGGCGTGCGCGTCCAGCCCTCGCTGATCTCCGGCGTCAAGGAGGCCGACGGCTCGGTGCGCCCCCTCGGCGAGCCCGAGAGCACCCGTGTCGTCTCGAGCGAGACCGCGGCCACGATGCGGGCGCTGATGGACAACGCCGTGGACGACGAGACCTCGAGCGCCGCGGTGAGCGGCTACGCGGTCGCCGGCAAGACCGGCACCGCCCAGGTCCCCGACGGCACCTACACCGCCTCCTTCATCGGCTTCGCCCCCGCCGACGACCCCGAGATCGTCATCGGCGTCTTCCTCTTCGGCCTGGACACCTTCATCTCGGGCTCCCAGGCCGCCGCCCCCGCCTTCTCCGAGCTGACCACCTTCACGCTCCAGAACCAGGGCATCGCCCCGACGGGCGTGCCCGCCCGTCAGCTCGAGAACGAGTGGTGAGGACACCCATGAGCGAGACCCCTGTGCCCCAGCACGAGCCTGCCCGCCCGCGCCGCCCCCGCGGCGCGAGCGTCGCCGAGCTCGCCTCCGCCCTGGGCGCCGCGCCCCACGACCCCGGTGACGACGCCCTGCGCCTGACCGGCGTCACCCTCGACTCCCGCTCCGTGGAGCCCGGAGATCTGTGGAGCGCGCTGCCCGGCCAGGTCACCCACGGCGCCCGGTTCGCCGCCCAGGCCGTCGAGCGGGGCGCCGCCCTCGCCCTGACCGACGAGGACGGCAGCGCGCTCTGCGCCGATGCGGGCCTGCCCGCCCTCGTCGTCCCCGACCCCCGTGCCGCCACCGCGACCGCCGCCGCCCTGGTCCAGGGCCGGCCCGCGGAGCGCCTCGCGACCGTCGGCGTGACCGGCACCAACGGCAAGACCTCGATCACCACCGCGATCACCCGCACCCTGCTCGCCCTCGGCGTTCCCGCCGGGGTGATCGGCACGAGCGGCACCAGCTACCGCGACGCCCGCGGCGCGGACCACACGGTGGCGACCGTGCGCACCACCCCCGAGGCGCCCGAGCTGCACGGGATCCTCGCCCGCATGGCCGAGGACGAGGTCGCCGTCGCCTCGATGGAGGTCTCCAGCCACGCGCTCGTCCTCCACCGCGCCGACGAGGTGGTCTTCGACGTCGCGTGCTTCACCAACCTCACCCAGGACCACCTCGACTTCCACGGCACGATGGAGGAGTACTACAGGGCCAAGCGCCTGCTGTTCACCCCCGAGCACGCCCGGCGTGGAGTCGTCTGCGTGGACGACGAGTGGGGCCGCCGCCTCGCCCGCGAGGCGACGATCCCCGTCACCACCTACGCGACCCTGCCCGGCGTCGAGGCGGACCATCGCGCCGTCGCCGCGCACTCCGAGGGGTACGGCAGCACCGTCACCGTGCACGGCCCCGAGGGGGAGCGCACCCTGCACGCCGCGCTGCCCGGCCGTCACTACGTCGCCAACACCCTCGCCGCCGAGCTGCTGCTCGCCGCGATCGGGCGCTCCGGCCCGGAGGTCGTGGAGGCCCTCGCGACCGAGGGCACCGTCCCCGGCCGGATGGAGCTCGTCGCCGACGACGGGGTGCGCGGGATCGTGGACTACTCCCACACCGCCGACGCCCTCGAGCAGGCCCTGACCACCCTGCGCGCCGTGCCCGGCACGCGCCGCCTCGTGGTCGTCATGGGCGCCGGCGGGGACCGCGACCGCACCAAGCGGCCCCGGATGGGCGAGGTCGCCGCCCGTCTGGCCGACGTGGTCATCGTCACGGACGACAACCCCCGCACCGAGGACCCCGCGAGCATCCGCGCCGAGGTCCTCGCCGGCATCCCCGAGGACGCGAACGCGCAGGTCCACGAGGTGGACGGGCGCGGCGCCGCGATCGAGCTGGCCGCCTCCCTGGCCGACGTGTCCGACACCATCCTGGTGGCGGGCAAGGGAGCCGAGACGGGCCAGCAGATCGGGGGTATCGTCCATCCGTTCGACGACCGTCTCCGGCTGCGCGACGCGCTGCACACGGCACGGTCGACGCCCGGACGGGTCGATGCCGACGACATGGACGAAGGACGCTGAGCATGCTCCAGATCACGACACGGGAGATCGCCGAGATCACCGGCGGGACCCTCGTGGGCGGCGCGACCGGTGACGAGACCGTCACCGGCACCGCACGCATCGACTCCCGCGAGGCGGCACCCGGCGACCTGTTCGCCGCCTTCCCCGGCGAGCACGTCGACGGTCACGACTACCTCGAGGCCGCCCGCACCGCCGGCGCCGCCGCCGCGCTCGTCACCGAGGACCGCGGCGTGCCCGCCGTCCAGGTCGCCGACGTGCGCACCGCCCTGTCCGATCTCGCCCGCGCCCAGCTCGAGCGCGCCCGCACCGAGAACCCCGAGCTCGTCGTCCTCGCCGTCACCGGCAGCGCCGGCAAGACCGGCACCAAGGACCTGCTCGGCACGATCCTCACCCCCGCCGGGGAGACCATCGCCCCCGCCGGCACGTTCAACAACGAGCTCGGCCTGCCGCTGACCGTGCTGCGCCTGACCGCATCCACCCGCTTCCTCGTGCTGGAGATGGGTGCGCGCGGCATCGGCCACATCGCCCAGCTCACCGCCATCGCACGCCCCGACATCTCGCTCGTCCTGAACGTCGGCTCCGCCCATCTCGGCGAGTTCGGCAGCGTCGAGGCGATCGCTACGGCCAAGGGCGAGCTGGTCGAGGCGCTCGCCCCCGGAGGCCGCGCGATCCTGAACGCCGAGGACCGGCTCGTCGCCGGGATGGCCGAGCGCTCCGCCGCCCCGGTCCTCACCTGGGGCTTCCACGAGGGGACGGTGCGGGGCACCGACCTCACCCTGGACGACCGTGCCCGCATCGGCTTCGACCTCGTCGTCCCCGACGGGCTGACCGCCCTCGACGGCACCCCGATCCCCTCCGGCACCTTCCCCGTCCGCCCCGACCTGCTCGGCGATCACCAGGCCGCGAACGTGCTGGCGGCCCTCACCGGGGCGCTGGCCGCGGGCGTCGACCCCGCGGAGGCGGCCGCCTCGCTCGAGGGGGCGACGCTCGCCTCCGGCCACCGCATGGAGGTTCTCGAGGCCGGCGGTGCGCTCGTCATCAACGACGCCTACAACGCCAACCCCGACTCGATGCGGCATGCGCTGAAGACCCTCGCGCACCTCGGCCGCACCCGCCGCACCATCGCCGTGCTCGGCGAGATGCTCGAGCTCGGCCCGGACGCGGCACTGCTGCACGACGAGATCGGCCGCCTGGCGGTGCGGCTGAACATCTCCCAGCTCTATGTCGTGGGCGGCGGTGCGGCACCGATCCATCACGGGGCGAGCCTCGAGGGCAGCTTCGGCGGTGAGTCCGAGTACGTCGACACCGTGGACGAGGCGCTCGCTGTGCTGGAACGGACCGTGCGTCCCGGTGACGCGGTGCTGCTGAAGTCCTCCCGCGACGCGGGCCTGCGCTGGCTCGCCCAGCCGCTCGTGGAGGCGCTCGACCGGCACGCCGGGACCGACCAGACGGGAGACGATGCATGATCGCGATCATCATCGCGGGGGCGTTCGCCCTGGCCATGTCCATCTTCGGGACGCCGCTGTTCATCAAGGTGCTCGAGCGCCGCGGCTACGGACAGTTCGTCCGCGACGACGGCCCCACCTCCCACGCGACCAAGCGCGGCACGCCCACCATGGGCGGCGTCGCGATCATCCTCGCGGTGGTCCTGGCCTACTTCCTCACCCACCTCGTGCTGTGGACCTCGCCGAGCGTCTCCGTGGTGCTGGTGCTCTTCCTGATGGTGGGCCTCGGCGTCGTCGGCTTCCTCGACGACTACCTCAAGATCTCCCAGCAGGATTCCACGGGCCTGCGCCCCCGCTACAAGCTGGTGGGCCAGTTCCTGGTCGCGACCGGCTTCGCCGTGATGGCGCTGCTGTTCCCCGACGAGAACGGCAACGCTCCCGCCTCCACGCACATCTCCTTCGTCCGCGACATCCCCTGGCTCGACCTCGCCTTCGCCGGCTCGATCGTCGGCTTCCTGCTGTTCGCGATCTGGGCGAACTTCCTGGTCGCCGCATGGTCCAACGGCGTGAACCTCACCGACGGCCTCGACGGCCTCGCCAGCGGCGCGACCATCCTGTTCACCGCCGCCTACCTGATCATCAGCTTCTGGCAGTGGCGGCAGGTGTGCAGCGTCGACCTCGACGCCGGGGGACTGGTGCACTGCTACGACACCCGCGACCCGCTGGACATCGCGGTGCTGTGCGCGGCGATCATCGGCGCCTGCGTCGGCTTCCTGTGGTGGAACACCTCGCCCGCGAAGATCTTCATGGGCGACACCGGCTCCCTCGCCCTCGGCGGCGCGATCGCCGGCCTGACCATCGTCACCCGCACCGAGATCCTCGGCGCGATCATCGGCGGCCTCTTCGTGGTCATCTCGCTGTCCGTGATCATCCAGGTGACGAGCTTCAAGCTGACCGGCAAGCGCGTGTTCCGGATGGCGCCCCTGCAGCACCACTTCGAGCTCAAGGGCTGGAACGAGGTCACCATCGTGGTCCGCTTCTGGATCGTCGCCGGGATCCTCGCCGGCGTGGGCCTCGGCCTGTTCTATCTCGACGCCCTGCCGAGGCTCGCCTCATGACCGCCCCGGCGGGCGGCGCCCCCTCCCTCCCCGCCGAGGAGCGTCCCTGGCCGGGGATGGACGTGGCCGGGCTGCGGATCCTCGTCACCGGCTTCGGCGTCTCCGGCTACGCGATCGCCGACCAGACCATGCAGCGCGGCGCCCGCGTGCTCGTCGTCGACGGGGCGGACACCCCCGAGATCCGCGAGCGCGCCCGGATCCTCGAGGTGCTCGGGGTGGAGTTCCGCCTCGGCGCCGAGCACACCCGCGCCCTGCCCGAGGACCGCGAGATCGACCTCGTGGTCACCTCGCCCGGCTGGCGCCCCGACCAGCCGCTGCTCGCCGCCGCGGCCGCCCGCGGCGTCCCCGTGTGGAGCGAGGTCGAGCTCGCCCGTCGCATGCAGCCCGCCGACGGCCCCGCCTGGCTCGGCATCACCGGCACCAACGGCAAGACCACGACCGTCACCATGCTCGAGTCGATCCTGCGCGCCGCGGGCCTGCGCGCCGTCGCCTGCGGGAACGTGGGACTGCCCGTGATCGAGGCGGCCCTGGACCCCGAGGGCTTCGACGTGCTCGCGCTGGAGCTGTCCAGCTTCCAGCTGCACTGGACCGAGCACCTGGACTGCGAGGCCGCGGTGGTGCTGAACGTGAGCGCCGACCACCTCGACTGGCACGGCGGCGCCGAGGAGTACGCCCGCGCCAAGGGACGCATCTTCGAGGGCGTCCGCACCGCCTGCGTCTACAACACCGCCGATGAGACCACCCTGCACCTGGTCGAGGAGGCGGACGTCGTCGAGGGCGCCCGCGCCGTCGGCATCTCGCTGGGCGCCCCGGGCCTGTCCGAGCTCGGGATCATCGACGGCATCCTCGTCGACCGCGCCTTCCACCCCGAGCGCCGCAGCTCCGCCGCCGAGCTCGCCACCCTCGCCGACCTCGCCCACCTGGGCCCCCAGGGCGCCGGCCCCCACGTGCTCCTGGACGCCCTCGCCGCGGCCGCGCTCGCCCGCGCGCACGGCGTCCCGGCCCATGCCGTCCGCGACGGCCTGCGCGCCTACCGCATGGGCGCCCACCGCGCCCAGCACCTCGCCACCGTCGACGGCATCGGCTTCGTCGACGACACCAAGGCCACCAACCCCGCCGCCGCCGCGGCCTCCCTCCAGGCGGCCGAGCGCGTGGTCTGGATCGCCGGCGGCGACGTCAAGGGCGCCGATCTCGGCCCGCTCGTCGCCGCCGCCGCGGACCGCCTGGTCGGCGTCGTCCTGCTGGGCCTGGACCCCGCGCCCTTCACCGAGGCGCTCAGCCGACACGCCCCCGAGGTCCCCGTCCGGCGCATCGATCCGGGCGAGACTGACGACGTCGCCGCGCGCACCCGGCTGATGGAGGACGCGGTGCAGGCCGCCCGCTCCCTCGCCGCCGCAGGGGACGTGGTGCTGCTGGCCCCGGCCGCCGCCTCCATCGACCAGTTCCGTGACTACGCGGAACGGGGGGATCTGTTCGCCGCGGCCGTGACCCGACTGCCAGGAGAGCACGCATGACGATGGAGGACACCCGGCGCGACGTACGTCGCAGCACCTACTCCCGCCCGTCCGCCTCCGGCACGCGTCCCGCGGACCGCTCCACCTCCGTCGTCCGGCCCGACGAGGACCAGCCCCTGGGGAACATCTCCGGTCGGGTCCGCGAGGGCGTCGGCAGCTGGCTGCGCTCCCCGGCGCTGGACTTCTACGGCCTGATCGTCGTCGGCGCGATGCTGGTCGGCATCGGCCTGGTGATGGTGCTGTCCTCCTCCGCGGTCCTGAACATCTCCCGCGGCAACTCCGGCTACGCCGGCCTGGTCCGCCAAGGGACCTTCGCCGGGATGGGGCTCGTGCTGCTGATCATCGCCGCGGTGCTGCCGCCGGGCTTCTACCGGCGCGCCGCCTGGCCGCTGCTGGGCCTCGGGCTCCTGCTGCAGTGCCTGGTCTTCGTCCCCGGCCTCGGCGTCGCGGTGGACGGCAACCAGAACTGGATCATGATCGGCGGTCAGACGCTGCAGCCCTCGGAGTTCCTCAAGCTCGCCCTCGCCGTGTGGCTCGGGGCGCTGCTGTCGGTCAAGCGGCCGCTGCTCCACCGCCCCGCGCATCTGCTGTTCCCGCTGGTTCCCGGTGCCCTCCTGGCACTCGGTCTCGTGATGCTCGGGCATGACCTCGGGACCATGATGATCATGGCCATGCTGGTCGCCGGAGCGATGTGGGTGGCCGGCATCCCGCGTCGGTGGTTCGCCCTCGCCGGCGCCGCAGGGGTCATCGGGATCATCTTCCTCACCGTCACCAGCGCCAACCGCATGGCTCGCATCACGAACTGGATCCACGGGATCTGCGAGGGCGACTCCTGCTATCAGTCGGACCAGGGCCTGATGGGCCTGGCCGAGGGCGGCTGGTGGGGCGTCGGTCTCGGGGAGTCGCGGCAGAAGTGGGGACGTCTGCCCGCTGCCCAGGACGACTACATCTTCGCGATCATCGGCGAGGAGCTCGGCCTGATCGGCACCCTCGGCGTGCTCGCGCTGTTCACCGCGCTCGCCCTGATCATGTTCCGCATGATCACCCGGCTCGAGGATCACTTCATGCAGATCACCGTCGCGGGCATCAGCGCCTGGCTGCTCGGCCAGGCCGTCGTGAACATGATGGTGGTCACCGGGCTGCTGCCCGTGATCGGCGTGCCCCTGCCGTTCATCTCCTCGGGCGGCTCGGCCCTGCTCGCCTCGATGACCGCGCTCGGACTGCTGCTCTCCTTCGCCCGGCGCGAGCCCGGTGCGCAGGAGGCGATCAGCGCCCGCTTCGGGGCGGTGCGCCGCTCCGTCAGCGTCCAGCCCGCCCCGCGCGACAGCGCCCCTGCCGCCCGCCCCGCGAAGGCCGGACGCCGCGGGAAGGCCGGTCGCGCCGCGAAGGCCGGGCGCTCCTCGCGCTCGGGACGCTCCGCCTCGCGCCGCCGCCGCGGCGCCTCCAATCCCTCCCGGAGGACCCGATGACCCCCACCCCGCCCCGCATCCTCCTGGCCGGCGGCGGCAGCGCCGGACACGTCTCGCCGCTGCTGGCCACCGCCGCGCAGATCCGCCGGCGCAGCCCCGAGTCCGAGATCATCGTGCTCGGCACCGCCCAGGGGCTCGAGACGGACCTCGTCCCCGCCGCCGGGCTCGAGCTGGTCACCATCGAGAAGGTCCCCTTCCCGCGCCGCCCGAACGGGGCCGCGCTGCGCTTCCCCGGTCGCTTCGCCGGCACGCTGAAGGCCGTGCGCACCCTCCTGCGCGAGCGACGGATCGACGTGGTCGCCGGCTACGGCGGCTACGTCTGCCCGCCCGCCTATCTTGCCGCGGTCGCCCAGCGCCTGCCCGTCGTGATCCACGAGGCGAACCGTCGCCCGGGGCTCGCGAACCGCCTCGGCGCCCGCCGCGCCGCCGCCGTGCTCACCGCCTTCGAGGGCTCCACCCTCCCCGGTGCTCGCCGCATCGGCATGCCCATGCGCGAGGGGATCGCTCATCTCGACCGCGCCGCCCGCCGCACGGAGGCCGTCGCCGGCTACGGGCTGGACCCGTCCCGCCCCGTGCTGCTGGCCACCGGCGGGTCGCTGGGCGCCCAGCGTCTGAACGCCGCCGTCGGCGAGGCCGCCGAGGCCTTCACCGCCGCCGGCGCGCAGATCCTCCACGTCACCGGCCGCGGCAAGGCCGACGGCCTCGCCGAGAGGGACGGCTACCGGGTGCTGGAGTATGTCTCCGCCATGGAGGACGCCTATGCGGCCTCCGACCTCGCCCTCACCCGCTCGGGCGCCGGCACCGTCAGCGAGCTGACGGCCGTCGGGCTGCCCGCCGTGCTGGTCCCGCTCCCGATCGGCAACGGCGAGCAGGCGCTGAACGGGGAGGAGGTCGTCGCCGCCGGCGGCGCGCTGATGGTCCCCGACGCCGAGCTCGACGCGCAGCACCTGCGTGACCAGGTGCTTCCTCTCCTGTTGGACGACCGGCGGCGCGACGCGATGGCCGAGGCGGCGCGCGCCTTCGGCATCACGGACGCGGCCGAGGTGATGGCCGACGTCGTGATCGGCGTCGCACGCCGAGCCTGACCCGGCAGCGTCGAGCGCCCGGATACCGTGACCACATGACTCCCGCCTCCTCTCACGGCCCCGCACCCCGCACGATCCTGCGCCCCGGCGACGTGATCACCCGGCCGGACTGGCCGGAGGGGGAGAGCATCCGCTCGGTGCACGTGGTGCGGATCGGCGGCGCCGGCATGAGCGCCGTGGCCCGCCTCGCCCTCGAGGCCGGGCTCGCCGTGAGCGGGTCGGACTCCCAGGACGGCCAGTTCATCGCTCCGCTGCGCGAGGCCGGCGCCCGCATCGGCATCGGCTTCGACGCCGCGCTGCTCGCCGAGGACTGCGACCTCGTGATCGTCTCGACCGCCGTGCGCGCCGACAACCCCGAGGTCGCCGCCGCCCACGAGCGCGGCATCCCCGTCGTCCACCGCGCCGCGGCGCTCGCGGGCCTGCTCGGGGAGCGGGACCTGATCGCCGTCGCCGGCACCCACGGCAAGACCACCACCACCGGCATGGCCGTCGCCGCGCTGCGCGGCGCCTGGCAGGACCCGGCCTGGGCGCTCGGCGCGGCCGTGCCCGATCTGGGCCGCAACGCCGGCTTCGGGGAGCAGCCCGGCGGCAGCGGCCCGGACAGCCCCGCCGTCGTGGAGGCCGACGAGTCCGACGGCTCCTTCCTCGCCTTCGCCCCGCGCTCGATCGTCGTCACCAACCTCGAGCCCGACCACCTCGACTTCCACGGCGACGCCGAGACCCTGACCGCCGCCTTCGACGCGCTCGTGGACCGGCTGCGACCGGGCGGCACCCTCGTCGTCTGCGAGGACGACCCCGGCGCCGCCGCGCTCGGCGAGAGGGCCCGAACCCGGGGCGTCGCCGTCCAGGGCTACGGCACCGCCGAGTCCGCCGCGTGGACGCTGCGCGCCGAGCGCAGCGGGGCCCGCGGCGCCGAGGTCGAGATCGAGGGCCCCGCCGGCCCGCTGACCCTGTCCCTCGCCGTCACCGGCCACCACAACGTCCTCAACGCCGTCGGCGCCCTCGCCGCGACCGCCGCCGCGGACCCGTCCCTGGACCCCGCCCGCCTCGCCGCGGGCCTGGGCACCTTCACCGGCGCCTCCCGCCGCTTCGACGTGGCGGGCACCGCCGGGGGAGTGACCGTCGTGGACGACTACGCCCACCACCCCCGCGAGGTCGCCGCGACCCTGGACGCCGCCCGCGGGATCGTCGAGGCGCAGGAGACGCCGGGCCGCGTCCTCGCCGTCTTCCAGCCCCACCTCTTCTCCCGCACCCGCGACTTCGCCGCGGACTTCGCCGCCGCGCTCGAGGCCGCGGACCTCGCCTGGGTGATGCCCGTCTACGCCGCCCGCGAGGACCCCGACCCCGCCACCACCGCCCGGACCATCACCGGCCACGCGGGCGAGGCCGTGGTCCCCCTCGACGCCGACGCGCAGGTCCTCGACCTGGTCCCGGCCGCGGCCCGCCCCGGCGACCTGCTGCTGATGCTGGGCGCCGGAGACATCGTCGAGACGACCCCGACGCTGCTCGCTGCGCTCGAGACGGACCCCCGGGACCGCGCCTGATGGCACGCCGCCCCACCACGCCCCGACCGCGCCCCGGCACGGTCCGCCCGACGCCGCCCGCGGA
>NZ_KV788634.1:0-5443 GCF_001807385.1 Brachybacterium sp. HMSC06H03
GGACGGTCATCCGCGGGCGATGGTTCGTCGAGCACGGCCGCGCCGAGCGCGCCGCTGCCGGTGCAGAGGTCCACGATCTGCTCGAGCGGCCCGCTCGCGTGCTCGCGCAGCAGGTCCAGGGCGAGCTCCGTCTCCGGACGCGGGATGAACACGCCGGGGCGCACCCGCAGCTCGAGGCGGCGGAACGGGGCGCTGCCGAGGATCAGCTGCAGCGGCTCGCGCGCCTCGCGCCGTGCGGTCGCGGCCTCGAGGCGCGCGTCGAAGTCCTCCGGGAGCTCGTCGAGCAGGACGAGCGGCCGGTCCGTGCGTGCGGCGTGGGCGATCAGCGCCCGGGCGTCGACGCTCGGCGAGGGGACGCCCGCCGCGCCGAGGCGCGCGGTGGTCCCGGCGAGGGCGGCGCGCAGGCGGAGGCGCGTCCGTCCTCCGGGGGTCCCTCCCCCGGGAGCCTCTCCACCCGGTGTCGGGCCGCCGGAGCTCCCGCCGTCGGGCCGGGTCTGCTCGGCACCCTCCGCCGTGCCGTTCATGCCGGGTCCTCCGTGCCCTCGCGGGCCGCCTCGGCCAGCCGGGCCTCGCGCTCGGCGCGGCGGGAGGAGTCGATCAGCTCGCCGAGGTCGCCGGCGAGGACCTGCGCGAGGTTGTTCGCCTTGTAGCCGGTGCGGTGGTCGGCGACCCGCGACTCGGGGAAGTTGTAGGTGCGGATCCGCTCGCTGCGGTCGACGGTGCGCACCTGGGAGCGGCGCGCGGCGGAGGAGGCCGCCTCCTGCTCGGCGCGGCGCGCGTCCAGCAGCCGGGTGCGCAGGATCCGCAGGGCCTGCTCGCGGTTCTGCAGCTGGCTCTTCTGGTCCTGGCAGGAGACCACCAGTCCCGTGGGCACGTGCGTGATCCGCACGGCGGAGTCGGTGGTGTTCACGCTCTGGCCGCCGGGGCCGGAGGAGCGGAAGACGTCGATGCGCAGGTTCGCGGGCGCCATCGCCTCGGCCAGCAGCTCGGACTCGTCGGCCTCGTCCGCCTCGGGCAGCACCAGCACGCCGACGGCGGAGGTGTGGATGCGGCCCTGGGACTCGGTGACCGGGACCCGCTGGACGCGGTGCACCCCGGCCTCGTGCTTGAGGTGTGCGTAGACGCCCTCTCCCGGTGCGCCGGCGCCGCGGGCGGCGATCGCGACGGTGACGTCCTTCAGGCCGCCGAGCTCGGTCTCCGAGGAGGTCAGCACCTCGGTGCGCCAGCCGCGGGCCTCCGCGAAGGAGCGATACATCCGAAGCATCTCGGCGGCGAACAGCGCGGACTCCTCGCCGCCCGCGCCCGCCTTGATCTCCAGGATCACGTCGCGGGAGTCATCGGGGTCACGGGGGGCGAGCAGGTCCTCGAGGTGCGCGCGCTCGGCCTGGAGGCGCTCGGCGAGCCGTTCGGTCTCGGCGGCGAGCTCCTCGTCGTCCTCCCCCAGCGCGGCGAGCTCACGGGCGGTGGCGAGGTCATCGGCCGTGGAGGACACTCGGCCCGCGGCCTCGAGGATCCCCTCGAGCTCCGCATAGCGCCGGCCGACGCGACGGGCCCGGACCGGGTCGTCGTGCAGCGTCGGGTCCGCCATCGACTCCTGCAGGGAGGCGTGCTCCCGCCGCAGGGTGGCCAGTCGGTCGCCGTCCTCGTGCTCGCTCATCCGTGCTCTTCCCCGGTTCCTGCAGATCCCGCCTGCACGCGACGACGCCGGTGCACGCCCTGGGGCGCGCACCGGCGTCGGAGACCTGCTGTGCGTGGATCAGGCCGCGCAGGCGACCGTGACCCTCGCCGCTGACACTCCGGTCAGGAGTTCTTCTTGCCGTAGCGGGCCTGGAAGCGGGCGACGCGGCCGCCGGTGTCCAGGATCTTCTGCTTGCCGGTGTAGAAGGGGTGGCACGCGGAGCAGACCTCGGTGCTGATGGCGCCGTCGGTCTTGGTGCTGCGGGTGGTGAACGTGTTGCCGCAGGTGCAGGTCACCTGGGTCTCGACGTATGCGGGGTGGATGTCAGCCTTCATGTCTCTCCTTGCTCGGGGTCGCTGGGTCGGTGCCCGGCGGGCGCCGTGAACCAGAACCGCCGTCACAGTCTGCCACGCCGGGGCGGGGCGGGGCGAGGGCTCGCGGTGCGGCGTGCGCAACATCGCAGCAGCCGGGGGCGGATGCGCCCGTCGGGCGCGGGGCCCCGCCCTGCGGTCCCGCCCGCGGGGCGCTCAGGTCGACTCGCGCACCACGAGCCGGTAGTCGACCCGGCGGTGGGCCTCCTCGCCCCGCAGCGGCACGGTCCCCTCGAGCATCCCGGCGACCAGCTCGACGGCCTCCCGGGCGACGCGGTCGATGTCCAGGGCGAGCGTGGTCAGCTCCGGGGAGACCAGCGTCGAGATCTCGAGGCCGTCCACCCCGGTCACGCGCACCCGGGAGGGTACCTCGATGCCGGAGCGGCGCAGGGCGCGCAGCATCCGCACGGCGAGCTCGTCGTTGAAGGCGACCAGCGCGTCGGTGCCCCCGGCGAGGAGCTCCGGCAGCGCCTCCTCGTGCCCCTCGTGGGGGTGGACGGTGCGCACGGGCACCTCCCCGCCCGGGGCGAGGCCGGACAGGGCGCCGACGAGGGCGCGGGTGCGCTCGTCGGTCTCCTTCGTACCGTGGTCGAGCACGACGGGGCGCCGCACGCCCCGCTCCCGCAGGTGCTCGGCGAGGTCCGCCATCGCCTCCGTGCGCGGCAGCTCGAGCACGCCGGCCTGGTCGATCTGCTCGGGCGTGCCGTCGACCTGCACTATCGGCATGCCGCCGCCGCGGATCCCGGCGGTCGCCACGCCGTAGCCGACCAGCGCGTCCACGCGACGCGAGAGGTCCGCGGCGACCTTCTCGGGCTGCGGGGCGTCGTCCGCCTCGGCCAGGACGACGTTCCAGCCGTGCGGGGCGCAGGCGCGCACCACGGCCGCACCGAGCTCCGCGTAGTAGGTGTTCGAGAGCCGGCCGACGACGAGGCCGAGCGTCGTCGGTCCCTGCTCGACCAGTCCCCGCCCGAAGCGGGAGGGGCGGTAGTTCAGCTCCTTCGCGGCGGCGAGCACACGCTCGCGGGTCTCGCCGCTGATGCCGGGCATGTCGTTCAGCGCCCGCGAGACCGTCTGCCGCGAGACCCCGACGCGGGCGGCGACGTCGATGATCGTCGCCCGCCGGCCCGGCCTGCTCATCGGGACGGGGAGCGCAGGTCGAGCCAGGCCATCTCCTGGGCGCTGAGCTGGACGCCGAGTCCGAGGGTCGAGGAGCGCATCTCGCCGATGCTGCGCGGCCCGAACAGGGCGAAGGTCGGGAACTGCTGGTGCAGCACGAAGGCGAGCGCGATCGCGGTGGCGGGCACGCCGCGCTCGGCGCCGAGCTCCTCCGCGCGGGCGAGGCGCTCGAAGTTCTCGTCGCTGTAGTAGCAGCGCACGAGCTCGGCGTCCGAGCGGTCCTCGGGGTGGGCGCGGCCGGTGAAGAAGCCCCTGGCCTGGGAGGACCAGGGCAGGAGGGCGATGCCCCGCTCCTCGAGCCAGGCCTTGGAGTCCGGATCGGTGGCGTGCTCGCAGCCCGCCCACGGCACGTCCAGCGCCTCGGCGAGGCCGAAGTGGTTGGAGAGGATGGTGAAGCCCGTGCGGCCGTTGGCCTTCGCGTAGGCGTTGGCCTCGTCGACCCGCTCCGGGGTCCAGTTCGAGCCGCCGTAGGCGCGGATCCGGCCCGCGCGCAGGTGCTCGTCCATGACGTCCACGAACTCGCCGACGGGGATGTCGGTGTTGTCGCGGTGCATCATGTACAGGTCCGCGTAGTCGGTGCCCTGCCGCTCGAGGGACTCCTCGAGCTGGCGGGTGATCGACTCGGGATCGCAGTACGGGGTGTGCGCGCCCTTGGTGATCATCACGACGTCCTCGCGCACGCCGCGATTGCGGATCCACTGCCCCACGAGCTTCTCGATGTACCCGCCGCCGTAGATAAAGGCGGTGTCGAAGGTGGTGCCGCCCATCTCGAAGAAGGCGTCGAACATCGCCGAGGCGTGGGCGAGGTTCATCTGGTTGTCGCAGCCCATCACGAGGCGGGAGACCTGCTTGTCCACGCCCGGGATGCTGCCGTAGGCCATGGGCACACCGGCGCCGGTGGGCACGCTGCCGGCCTGCAGCGGCCGGCCGGTGAGGGTGGGGATGTCGGCGGTGTCGGCCTCGAAGGGGAAGCGCAGCGAGAGCTCCTCGCGCCAGGCGTCCAGGGCCCGGGCCTGGCCGAGCGAGTTCTCGGCGGTGAGCTCGGGGACCTCACCGCCCTCGCGGGCCGCGCGGACGAGCGCATCGGCCTCCAGCGCGTAGGCGGAGGCGCGGGGGATCTCGAGCCGGCGCGGCTCCTCCCCCACCACATCGAGCTCGATCACCTGCTCCTCGCCGAGGCCCCAAGGGTCCGACAGGCGGATCACGCCGCGGGAGCCGGTGATCGTCGCGGACTGCGGATCGGCCAGGCGCACGCCGGTGCGCAGGGAGGCGGTCGCGCCGCCGGGGAAGCTCAGCTCGGCGACGGCCCATTCGTCGACCCCGGTCTCCCCGATCGTGCCGCGGCCGGTGAGCGAGGCGGGCTCGAGGGAGGGACGGCCCGCGGCGGCGCCGGCCACGAAGCGGGCGAGCGAGAGCGGGTAGCAGCCCACGTCGAGGATCCCGCCGCCGGCGGTGGCGGTGTCGAAGAGGCGGCCGCTGCGGGAGCCGGTGTCGAAGGCGAAGGAGGCGTCGACGTGGACGAGCTCGCCGATTGCGCCCTCGGCCACGAGCTCGAGGACCCTCACGGTCTGGGGGTGGAAGCGGTACATGTACGCCTCGAGCAGCACCTTCCCGCAGCGGGCGGCGAGGTCGAGCAGCGCCATGGTGGTGCCGGAGTTCGGGGTCAGCGGCTTCTCGACGAGCACGTGCTTGCCGGCCTCGAGGGCGGCGGCGGCGAGACGGGCGTGGCCGGTGTGCACGGTGGAGACGTAGACGGCGTCGACCTCGTCGCTGGCGAGGACCTGCTCGTAGTCGCCCACGAGCGCGGGCCCTTCGAGCGGGAACTCCTCCGCGAAGGCGCGGGCCCGCTCGGGCGAGCTGCTGCCGACGGCGACGAGAACGCCCTCGGCCGAGTCGGGCAGCTGGGAGGCGAAGCGGCGGGCGATCGCCCCGGGGCCGAGGACGGCCCAGCGGAACGGGGTGGAGGAGGTGCTCATGGGTGCGGGATCCTTCGATGGGGGCGGGCGTCGTCGGCCGTGGACGCTCGGCGACGCGACCTGGAGGGCCCGCTCGTCGTGAACGTTCACCATCCCTTACGGTAGCCGCTCCGACGACCGGTCACAAGCGCTTCCCCGGAGCTCGCCGGATCGGATGCGCCCGTCCCCGCCGGGACGGCGCGCCCCGGAACGACGGCTCACGCACGGACGGGCCGGGACCGCTGCGCAGGGCAGCGGTCCCG
>NZ_KV788635.1:0-7436 GCF_001807385.1 Brachybacterium sp. HMSC06H03
CTCGTCGGTGTCGGACGGCGCCTCGGCGCCCGCGGGCGCGTCGGAACCGGCGGCGCCATCGTCCGCGGCCCGGGCGTCGTCGTCGGACTCCGCTGCCGGCTGCTCCGCCTCCTGTCCGGTCCCGGCGCCGTCGGTCTCGGGGTCCGCGCTCTGCAGGGAGGCGGCGGACTTGCGGGCCAGCGCCGCCTCGATCGCGGCGTCGAGGTCCTCGTCGGAGAGCTCCTGCGCGTGCGCCGACTCCGTGGGAGCTGCCGGCTCCGCCGCGGCGCCGCCGCGGCCGTCCTGCACGGCGCCCTCGCTCCCGTCCGGGGCGGGGGCGGCGGGTGCGGCGCGCAGCGCTTCGGGGTCGGGCGGAGCGATCTCCTCGTCGCTGCCCGTGAGCGCGGCGACATGGGGGACGACGGGGACGTCGTGCCCGCCCTGCAGCACCCAGAGCAGGGCGCGCAGGTCCCGGGCGCCGTCGGAGCGCAGCCGGGCGTGATCGAGGTCCTGCACCGCGAGGGAGGAGACCACGGTGGTGCGGCCGCGGGCGCGGGTGATGACGGTGGCGAGGGCCTTGCGGCCGCTCTCCTCGGACAGCGGTCCGAAGCGGTGCAGCAGCCGGCCGTGCGGGGTCTTCCCGAAGCCGATCGAGACGATGATGTCGTCGCGCAGCACGGAGGTGGCCTGCGCGGCGGGCAGCACGGTGAACACCTCGCGGGCGCCGGGGTCGAAGTAGTCGCGCAGCGCCGGGATGACGGAGACGGTGTTCATGATCCGCTCCATCAGGCGCCGGGCGTGCTCCTCGGTGAAGGTGAGCACGGCCAGGGACCGCTCGGGGCGGGTGCGGGCGTGCTCGATCACGAGGTCGGTGACACGGCGCAGCTCCGCCTCGGTGGACTCGACGTACTCCGTCCCCTCGGTGACGGGGCCGCGGCCGTTCTCGACGGTGACCAGGCGGTCCTGCTCGGGGGCGACGGGGCTCGGCACAGCCACGACCTCGCCGACCAGGGCGCGGCGCTGGGCGAAGCCGCGCAGCCCCTCGGTCGCGGGATGGGGATCGCGCAGGATCTCCTGGTGCGGGGCGATGCGCAGCATGTCGTCGAGGAGGCTCGGGACCGAGTCCCCGCCGTACTCGAGCACATCGCCGACGACGACGGTCTGCGACGCCCGGACGATCGAGGGCAGCGCCGCGGCGGTGGGCAGGCGCCCGCCGTCGGCGACGATCAGCACGTCGAAGTGGCGTCCCCGCGGGATGACCTGCGGGACCAGGTACGGGGAGGCGAGCCAGGCGGGGCGGGCCGCGAAGAGGATGTCCTCGTACTTCGCGGCGAGGTCGCGGATGGACACGGTCGAGGAGCGGGCGAGCTCGGCGATCGCGGCGCGGGAGGTGTCCGGGTAGAGCTTCATCGTCGCCACCCTCGTCTCGTCGGCCGCGGCGTGCACGCGCGCGGAGGCGCCGGCGAGATAGGCGGCGTCCAGTCGACGGAACCGCTCGGCGACCTGGGAGAGGGAGGTGCCGTCGTACTGGGAGATGGTCGGCTCGGCGCCGGCGATCAGCTCGAGGACGCTGCGCCACCAGGCCAGCTCCAGCTCGGCGCCGACCTGGTCGATCGGTACGCGGCGGGCACGGAGGTCCTCGACGAGTTCGCCGAGGCCGTCGAAGCCGAGTCGGCGCAGCAGCTCGGTGCGACGCGGGAGGGTCTCGAGGTCGGCGCTGTCCGCGGCGAGGGCCTCGACGCGGCGCTCGAGCTCGTCGAGGCCGGTGCGGGCGAGGTCGGCGCCGGCTCCGGTGCCGTCCAGGAGCACGGCCAGCTCGTCGAGCACCTTCTGGGAGCGGGCGGCGATGCGGTGGATCTGCTCGAGGTCCTCGGGCAGGGACGGCCGCGAAGGGCTCCCCTCCGTCTCGGCGGCGTGGCGGCGCCACTCCTCGAGGACATCACGGGCCTCGCCGAGGTCGCGGTGCAGGTCCGGGGACAGGGAGGCGGGGCGCTGCAGCGCGGCGGCCTCCTTCTTCAGCCGCCGACGGGCGCCGAAGCCCATCTCCACGCCGCGCTCCTCGCGCCAGCGCTTGTCGGCAGTGGCGGCGACGAGGTCGGGCAGCGGGGCGGCGAACACGGCGGACTGGAAGGTGCCCAGCAGCGCCTGCACCCGGTCCAGCAGGGCGAGGCGCTCGCCGAGCTGGACGAGGGTCGCGGGCTCGCGCAGTCCCAGCTCTCCGCCGGCGCGGGCGCCGGCGCGGCGCAGCTGCGGCAGGATCTCGTCGCGCAGCTGGTCCACGAGCTCCTCGGCCCGCGATGCCTGGGTGTCGGAACTGATCGGCGCGCCGTACCAGGCGGTCTGCTCGGGACCGGTGGAGAGAACGCCCACCTCGGCCGCCTCGCGCAGCGCCTCGGCGTAGCGCTCGCGGTCCTCCCCCACCATCTGCGCGGCCACGGAGCCGGGCAGGCGCACGGAGGTGCGGGGGGCGGGGTGGAGGCGGGTCAGCGCGGCGAGCGCGGAGATCGCGTCGTGGGCGGAGGCGTCCCACGGCTCCTGGATCCGGTGCATCGCCTCGACGTGGCCGACGAGGATGTCGCGGCTGGCGCCGAGCTCCTCGGGGGCGGCGTCGTCCGGACCGAGTCCGTGGGAGCCGGCGCGGCGCAGGCTGCGCAGCAGCGAGGCGGAGGCGTTGCGCTGCAGGGACGGGTCCGGGGAGAGGTCGAAGACGAGCTCGTCGAGGCCGCGGCGGCGGGCGATCTCGACGAGCTGGGAGAGGTTGCGGCGTCGCTGGGAGACGATCAGGACGCTCTTGCCGCGGGCGTTGAGCTCCTCGGCGAGGTCGACGACGAGGTCGAGGCTGGTGGTGCCGGGCGGGGTGGGCACGGCGAGGTCCCCGCCGGCCAGGACCCGTTCGAGCACGGCGCGGTGGCCGGGGTCGACGGCGGCGACCAGCTCGTCCTCGGGCACCGAGGGGAGCTCGGTCCCCGCCGCCTCCTGCACCTCGGTGCGGGCGGTCTCGTCGCCGGCGAGCGCGGCCACCAGCGGCGAGGCGGCCCAGTCCTCGCGCGCCTCGGCGAGGTCCTCGGCGACGGAGCCGGCGGCGTCCATCATGTTCCCGACGACGAGGGCGTGCAGGACGCGGAAGCCGGTCAGCGGCTGGCCGAGGGAGCGGAAGGCGTCCAGGACGGGGTTGGGGTCGAACCCGTGGGCGCCGTCGGTCGTGGCCAGCAGCGCGCGGGCGTCGACGGCGACGCCGGCCTCGCGCAGGGCGCGCAGCAGGACGGGGTTGAGGTCCGCGGTCGCGTCGACCTCGAGGTCGACGTCCTCGCGGGCGTTGCCGCGCAGACGCAGGGTCACGGGGCGCACGAGCACGGGGGCGTGGATCGGCTCGGAGCCGTCCTCGGGGTACCAGATCGCCTCCCCGATCCCGAGGTGGCAGGTGGTCAGGCCCACCTCCTCCGCGTGCCGCTCGGCGACCTCGCGGATGGTGCGGGCGTGGGCCCGGGCGTCGGCGAGCGCTCCGACCTCGCGGACCAGGGAGGACAGGCGCGTGGGGCCGCGGCCGGCGAGGAGCTGCGCGAGACCGGAGGGATGGGAGTGGGTGAGGTCCAGGACCGTGCCGCCGGCACGGATCTGGGTGAGGAAGGAGGGGGCGGTGACGCCGCCGGTGATCTGCTGGGCCCAGCGGTCCAGGGCGTCGGCGACGCGGTCCTCGCGGCTGAGCGGTCGGTGCTCGCGGCGGACCACGGGCACGCCGTCCTCGTCCTGCTCGGGCGCGATCCCGGCTCCGACCTCGTCGAAGCGGTGGTCGAGCACGACCTCGTAGCCGCCGGTCCACGCAGGCTCTGCCGGGGGCTCCTCGCGCTGCGGGGCGGCGGGTGCCGGATCGGGGCTCGCGGGGGCCTCCTGCTGGTCCCCGGACCGCTCGCCGCGACGCTCCCGGGCGAGGGCCGACAGGGCGTCGTCGCGCGACGGCGCCTCCTGGCCCGTGCTCTCCGGTCGCTTCTTCCCGCGCAGGAAACTCCACATGGGAGCCCACGCTACCGGGAGCGCGGCGGGCGTCAGCGCAGGCGTGCCGCCGTGGGACGCCCGACCTGCTCACACCTCGTGCAGGCGCACCGAGCTCTCCTGCAGATGAGCGCGGAGATCCTCGGGGACGGGGCCGGCGATGATCAGGTCGGTGAGCACGGAGACGGGGCAGATCCCGGCGAGCGCGCGGTGGCCGATCTTGTCGGCGGTGGCGAGGCCGACGACGCGGCGGGAATGGCCGATCATGATCCGGGTGACTCCCGCCTCGGCGTCGGAGTTGCAGGTCAGACCCGCACCGAGGTCGAGCCCGACGGTGCCGACGAACATCGTGTCCAGCCACAGGTCGCGCATGGTGGCGGTGGCGAGGGGGCCGGTGAGCTCGAAGGAGTAGGGCTCGGCGACGCCGCCGAGCACGACGGTGCGCACGGAGGGGCGCAGCACGGCCTCGGTCGCGATGTTCAGCGCCGCGCAGACCACGGTCAGCCCCGGCGTCCCGTCGCGGGAGTCGAGGTCGGAGCGGGAGACGGCCCGGCGGGCGGCGGAGGTGGTGGTGCGCCCGCCGTTGAAGCCGATGATCTGCCCGGGCTCGACGAGCGAGGCGGCGCGGTCCGCGACCCGTTCGCGCTGGGCGGAGCCCTCGTCGGCCGCACGGGGGACGCTGGCGAGGGAGTAGGCGACGTCGACCGCGACGATCCCGCCGTGGGTGCGGCGCGCGAGCTGGGCCCGCTCCATCTCCATGAAGTCCCGTCGCACCGTGGACTCGCTGACCTCGAGGTCAGCGGCGACCTCGGCGACGCTGAGGCGCTTGGTGGTGGTTAGCAGCGAGAGCACGTGGTCCCAGCGGGCGCTGCGTCCCCTCGCTGCGCGGCGCGGCGCCTGGGACGGGCTCGAGGGGGTCGACAGGGAGGGGCGGGGCCCGGCTTCGCGCATGCTCACGCAGACAGTATTCCGCGCTTTACGACCGATCACGCCTGTCGCGCGCAGATTCGACCAGATCCGGTCGGATCGTCGGGTCACGTTTGAGTCACGGCGGCGGGGCGTCGTACGTTGGCGATGTCGCCCCGGTCACGGGGTGGTTCCGCGAACGAAAGGACATGATCATGGTCTTCGATGACGCGCTGAACAAGGCCAAGGACTTCGCCGACGACAACCCGGACAAGGTCGAGCAGGGCCTCGACGGTGCGACCGACCAGGTCAAGGATCGCACTCCGGACAACGTCGACGGCCACGTCGACAAGGGCGCGGACGCCGCCCGCGACCGACTCGGACTCGGCGGGGACGACAACAAGGACAAGTGAGTCCCCGCTCCGCCTGAGCAACGAGGAACCCCCGAGGCATGCCTCGGGGGTTCCTCCGTGTCCGGACTCGATCAACGGCCACGGGCCGGCGCGCGCAGCCGATCCACGGGCGGCACGAGGCCGGTGGACCGGCGACGCGGGGTCCAGCGGCCGACGGGCTGGTCGTCAGTCGCGGCGGCGCATGATCAGCAGCACCGCGCCGACCACGCCGACCACGACGACGCCGAGCACGATGAGCAGCGGGGTCATGGAGGAGCCGCTCTCCTCCTCGGCGGCCTCGGACGTGGCCTGCTCGCCCTCCTCGGCGGGGGCGGTGGTCTCGGCGGGGGCGCTCTCCTCGGCGGGGCTGCTCTCCTCGGCGGGCGCCTCGGCGGTCTCCTCCGCGGCGGTGTCCTGCTCGACGGTCACCTCGAAGGTGCCCTCGATGGGGTGGCCGTCGCTGGAGACGACGCGCCACTGGACGGTGCTGGTCCCGGCGGGCAGCGGCTCCTCGAGGGTCGCGGTGGCGACGGGTCCGTCGACGCTCGGGGCGATCTCGGCCAGCTGCTCGCCGTTCTCGTCGGTGATCCGCACCAGCGGGCTCACCTCGAGGATGTCGGCGGAGAAGGTGAGGGTGATCGCCTCGGGCGAGGTCTCCAGCGTCGCGCCGTCGGCCGGATCCGACTCGAGCAGCGTGTCGTGGGCCTGCGCGGGCGCGCCGAGCGCGAGGAGCGCGGCGAGCAGGGCGGCGAAGAGCGCTGCGAGGGCGGCGGGGCGAACGGAGGCACGGCGGCTGAGCAGGGTGTTCACCCCGGCAGGGTACGCGAGGCTGTCGGGGCGGGTCTGTTCCCCAGGTCACGCCGACAGGCGGGCCCGCCCCACCGGACGCCCGGCGGTCCCGCGCCCCGGTCGTCCTCGCCGCGGGCTCAGCGCTCGGGCAGCGGCACCGCGTGGCGCAGCACGGGCAGGGCCGCGCGCGCCGTCTCGACCTCGGCGAGGTCCAGGTCGACCATCAGCAGTCCGGGCTCGAGCCCGAGCTCCTGGCGGATCCGGCCCAGCGGGCCGACGGCGGCGGAGCGGCCGACGCCGCGCGGGGGCCTGCCCGCGTAGCCGGCGGGCGGGGACTGGTCGGCGGCGAGGATCACCGTGGTGGAGTCCAGCGCACGAGCGCGCAGCAGCAGCTGAAGCTGCTCGCGCTTGCCGGGACCCTCGGCCCAGGCCGTCGGCAGCAGGATCGCGTGCGCGCCGCGGCGGGCGAGCGCCGTGAACTGCTCCGGGAAGCGCATGTCGTAGCAGGTCGCAAGGCCGAAGCGGGTGCCGGCGAGGTCGAAGGTGACCAGCTCCTGCCCGGGGGCGACGGTGGCGGACTCGTCGGCGTCGAAGGCGTCGAAGAGGTGGATCTTGCGGTACTCGAGCGAGGGGGTTCCGCCGGGGCCGCGCACGAGGACGGTGTTGTGGACGCGGCCGTCGTCGGCGGGGCTGAAGGAGCCGGCGACCACGACGAGGGAGTGCTCGTCGGCGAGCTCCTGGAGCAGGCGGGCGAAGTCCTCGTGGTGGGTCTCGGCGGCGGCGCGCAGGTCGGTGCCGAAGGGGGTGAGGGTCGCCTCGGGCAGGAGCACGAGGTGGGCGCCCTCCTCGGCGGCCTCGGCGACGGCGCCGCGGACCACGGCGACCATCGACTCATGATCGGTGGGCACCTCGATCTGGGCGAGCGCGATGCGGGGGCCGGCGGCGCGGCGCACCTGGTCCAGGGCGTCGGGGGTGTCGATGTCGGCGGCCTCGGAGCCGGTGACGGGCAGGCTCACGAGCTCGTCGTCGGCGAGCGTGCCGTAGAGGCGGCGCAGGCTGAGGTCCGCCCAGCCGCCGCCGGTGTGCTCGATCTGGGCGAGCGCGGCGCGGAGCCGGCCGAGCGGCCAGGCGGCGCCGAGGAACTGGACGTGCCCGTCCTTCGACTCGAGGGCGACGATGCGGCCGGTCTCGGCGCTGCGGGCGGCGAGGGCGCGGAGGGTCTCGGGGCGCAGCAGCGGCATGTCCCCGCCGAGGACCAGCACGGTCGCCTCGTCGGTCGCCTCGGAGATCTCGGCGACGCCGCGGGCGAGGGCGGCCAGCGGCCCGGAGCGGGGCGGGTCCTCGAGCACGAAGCGGGCGCCGTGGCGGGCGGCGAGGTCG
>NZ_KV788636.1:0-40529 GCF_001807385.1 Brachybacterium sp. HMSC06H03
TGCGCGCCGGCTCCGGCTGCCAGGTGCTCGCCCATGCCGCCCCCGTCGTGCTCGACGAGCGCTGGTGGGCGCGGGACGGCAGGCGTGGCGCGCGCCTGCAGCTCGTGGTGCGCGGAGCGAGCGCCGAGGAGGTCGCCGTGCTCGCTCTGTCCCGGGCAGGGGAGTGGACGTTGGAGGGGCTCTATGACTAGCGCGACGTGCTGCGAGGGACGAGCGGCAGGAGCGCAGTCCGACGGCACCGCTGAGGCGACGTGCTGCGAGGAACGAGCAGCAGGAGCGCAGGCAGAGGGGGTCGGGACTGAGGTCCGGGACCTCTTGAGTGTCAAAATAATGGAGGATATCCTCCGTTATATGAGAACCGAAGCGCCGCTGCTCGCCCCCATCTTCCGATCGGATGGCCAGGCTCGTCTGCTGTCCGCTCTCATGCTCGAGGACGAGGAGCGGAGTCTCACCCAGCTCGCCGAGCAGACCGGACTGGCGTACCCCTCCGTCCATCGGGAAGCCACCCGACTTCTCCAGGCGGGGATCCTGACCGAGCGCCAGGCAGGGCGCACACGTCTGCTCCGCGCCGACCCGGACAGCCCCCTCGTCGCCCCCCTGCGGGAGATCCTCCTCATCACCACCGGGCCCGTTCCGCTGCTGAAGGACGAGCTCTGCCGGATCCACGGGATCGAGAGCGCATTCCTCCACGGCTCCTTCGCCGCACGGATGCGACGGGTGGACGGTCCTGCTCCGAACGACATCGATCTCATGATCATCGGGACCCCGGACCCCGATGCGGTGTACGACGCCTGCGGACGGGTCGAGGAGATCGTGCACCGCCCGGTCAATCCCACCATCACCACCCGCAGCGAGTTCGATCGCGACTCGGGATTCCACACCCGGGTGCGGAACAGTCCCACCGTCCCCGTCCTCGGAGAGCTGCCATGGCCTTGACCCCGCTCGACCCGGACCAGGAGCAGTCAGTGCGCGCTCTCGTGGCCGCGCGCCGACTGGAACAGGTGCCCGTCGACCTGCGGCGTGCAGAGCTGTTTCTGGAGAAGGCCCGTCGTCGTCTCGCGGACCTCGACAACCTCAGCTGGGCGGAGAGTCGATACAACCTCGCCTACGACGCCGCCCATGACGTCGGAGAAGCGCTGCTGGCCGCCTACGGGTACCGGACGACCAACGGACCGGGACAGCACGAGGCGCTGGGACGCTTCCTGAGGGCAGTGCTGACCACGCCTCCAGGGCAGTCAGGGGCACGACGATTCGATCAGATGCGCCGTGCACGCAACCAGCTGCGCTACGAGGCCTCCAGCGTCGGGGACGCGGATGCCGACGTGGCGAGCAGGGCGGCTCGGGCGCTGCACGACGGCGCGGCAGCGCGGGGCGTCTGACCATGGCCCGCTGGTTCCTGGGCCCGCCCGCGTGGAAGGACCTCGAGGCGGTCCTCTCGGACCGTCCCGCCGAGCTGGTCTCCCCGCCGATCGTCGTCGAGCACACCGGGAAGCAGGCGGAGGATCCGTACCGCCCTGCCCGTCACGTCGAGTACGCGGAGCTGCACGCCCACTCCCACTTCAGCTTCCTCGACGGCGCCTCGAGCCCCGAGGACATGGCCATCCAGGCGGCCCGGCTCGGGCTCGGTGCGATCGCGCTGGTGGACCACGACGGGCTGCCCGGGGTGGTGCAGGCGGCGAAGGCCGCGGCCGAGGCAGGGATCGCGACCGTGTTCGGCGCCGAGCTGACCCTCGGCCTCGAGCCCGGGGCCGAGACCGCGAGCAGCACCCCCGTGATCTCCGCATCCCGCACCGGAACGCCCGACCCCGAGGGGGAGCACCTGCTGGTGCTGGTGCGGGACGAGGCCGGGTACCGCCGGCTCTCCGCCGCGATCGCCCGCGCCCACCTGGGTAGCGGGCAGAAGGCCGCGCCCCGCTACCGTCTCGCCGAGCTGTCGCGGATCGCCCGGGAGGGGCACTGGCTGATCCTCACCGGCTGCCGCAAGGGCGCCGTGACCCGGGCCGCGAGCGCGCGCCTGGCCGAGGGCGACCTCGAAGGCGCCGCGCATGCCGCCGCGGAGCAGATCGCGCGTCTGGTGGAGCTGTTCGGTCCCGGGAACGTCGCCGTCGAGCTGATCGTCGGCGGCGGGGGAGAGACCGACGAGCTCCACGACGCGCTCGCCCAGGGCGCCCGCCTGGTGCGCGAGTCGCACGGGCTGGACGCGGTCTCGCTGCCGCTGGTGGCGAGCACGAACGCGCACTACGCCCGTCCCTCGGACAAGCACCTGGCCGACACCCACGCCGCCCTGCGCGCCGGAGGGTCGCTGGAGAGCGCCGACCCCCATCTCGCCTCCCGGCCCGCGCACCTGCGCAGCGGGGAGGAGATGGCGCAGCTGCTGCCCCGCTATCCCGCCGCGATCGCGCAGGCCGCACAGCTGGGCCGGGACTGCGCCCTGGACCTGCGCCTGCTCGCCCCAGATCTGCCGCCCTTCCCCGTCCCCGCCGGGCACGACGAGGCGAGCTGGCTGGTGGAGCTGGTGGAGATCGAGGGGCGCGAGCGCTACGGGCCGCGGCCCGCACCGGGCCTTCCCGAGAAGATCCCCGGGGCGTGGGCGCAGATCGACCACGAGCTGAAGGTCATCACCGACCTGCACTTCCCCGGCTACTTCCTGATCGTCCACGAGCTCGTCGACTTCTGCGCAGGGGAGGGGATCCTCGCCCAGGGCCGCGGCTCCGCCGCCAACAGCGCGGTCTGCTACGCGCTGGGGATCACAGCGGTCGAACCCGTCGGCCACGAGCTGCTGTTCGAGCGGTTCCTCGCCCCGGAGCGGGACGGCCCGCCGGACATCGACATCGACATCGCCTCGGACCGCCGGGAGGAGGTGATCCAGCACGTCTACGAGCGCTACGGGAGGGAGAACGCCGCGCAGGTCGCCAACGTCATCACCTACCGGGCGAAGCTCGCGGTGCGCGACGCGGCGAGGGCGCTCGGCTACGACCCCGGCGCGCAGGACGCCTTCGCCAAGCGGATCGAGCGCTCCTTCTCCTCGCTGAAGGACGCGGACGTTCCCGAGGACGTGATCGCCCTCGCCCAGCAGCTGCGGGACGCACCGCGCCACCTCGGCATCCACTCCGGCGGGATGGTCCTCGCCGACCGGCCCGTGATCGAGGTGTGCCCGGTGCAGTGGGCGGCGATGGCGGACCGCTCCGTGCTGCAGTGGGACAAGGACGACTGCGCCGACGCGGGCCTGGTGAAGTTCGACCTGCTGGGCCTGGGGATGCTCACGGCGCTCGACCATGCGCTGAAGATCGTCGCCGAGCACCACGGCCAGCACTTCGAGCTGCGCACCCTGCCGCAGGAGGACCCGGCCGTCTACGACATGCTCTGCGCCGGGGACAGCGTGGGCGTCTTCCAGGTCGAGTCCCGCGCCCAGATCTCCACCCTGCCGCGGCTGAAGCCGCGGGTGTTCTACGACCTGGTGGTCGAGGTGGCGCTGATCCGGCCCGGCCCCATCCAGGGCGGGTCCGTCCACCCCTACATCCGCCGCCGCGCCGGCGAGGAGGAGGTCACCTACCTGCATCCGAAGCTGAAGAAGTCCCTGGGCCGCACGCTCGGGATCCCGCTGTTCCAGGAGCAGCTGATGCAGATGGTGGTCGACGTCGCCGACTTCACCCCCGCCCAGGCCGACCAGCTGCGCCGCGCCATGGGCTCCAAGCGCTCCACCCAGAAGATGCTCGAGCTGTCCGATGCGCTGTTCACGGGGATGGCCCGCCACGGCATCACCGGGGAGGACGCCGAGGCGATCCACCGCAAGCTACTCGCCTTCGCCAACTACGGCTTCCCCGAGTCGCACGCCTACTCCTTCGCGTATCTCGTCTACGCGAGCTCCTATCTCAAGTGCCACTACCCGGCCGCGTTCACCGCCGCGCTGCTGCGCTCCCAGCCGATGGGCTTCTACTCCCCGCAGTCCCTGGTCGCCGACGCGAGGCGCCACGGCGTGCTCACCCACGGCCCGGATGTGCTCGCCTCCCGCGCCCGCACCGACCTGGAGACCGACGAGGAGCACGTCGGGTACCGGCTCGAGACCCCGGGGGAGCAGGTGCAGGGGGAGCGGGCCGCGAGCGGCCCCGCGATCCGGCTGGGCCTGGACCAGGTGCGCGGCATCTCCACCGAGACCGCCGAGCAGATCGTCGCCGAGCGGGAGCGCGGCGGCCCCTTCGCGTCCGTCCCGGACCTGGCGCGGAGGGTGCGGCTGACCGCCCGTCAGCTCGAGGCGCTCGCGACCGCGGGGGCGCTGGACCGCCTCGCGAGCTCGCGCCGGCAGGCGCTGTGGGCGGCGGGCGCCGCCGCGCAGGAGTCCCCGGACACGCTCCCGCACCTCGCCGTCGGCGCCGAGGCGCCGATGCTGCCGGGGATGAGCGATGCGGAGCTCGCCACCGCCGACGCCTGGGCCACCGGGATCACCCTCGCGGACCATCCGATGGCGCTGGTGCGGGAACGGATGACGGCCGAGGGGGTGCTCTCGATCACCGGCACCCGGGAGGCGGAGGACGGCTCCCGGATCCACGTCGCCGGGGTGATCACGCACCGCCAGCGCCCCGCGACCGCCGGGAACGTCACCTTCCTCAGCCTCGAGGACGAGACCGGGATCCTCAACGTGGTCTGCTCCCAGGGGTTCTGGGTGCGGCACCGGGCCCTGCTGCGCACCGCGCGGGCGATCGTGCTGCGCGGCATCGTCGAGAACCGCACCGGCGCGGTGAACCTCGTCGCCGACGCGGTGGAGCCCCTGGACCTGGCCGCGGCGGGCCGGTCCAGGGACTTCCAGTAGGCGGGATCAGGCCGCGGCGGGCACCGCGCCGACGACGCTCACGTGCGAGGAGCGTCGAGCGATCCTCGCCTTGCGCGAGGCCGCGAAGGTCACCAGCAGCGACACCGCCGCCCAGGCGAGGATCGCCAGCAGCGTGCCGGTGGTGCTGACCAGGCTCCCGCCGAGCGCCGCATGGACCAGGCCCTGGGTGACGATCGACAGCGGCATCAGCGAGCCCACCGACTGCAGCAGCTCGGGCGCCGTCTCGACGGGCACGATCCCCACCAGGGTCACCACCTGCAGCACCATCAGCACGATCGAGGCGATCCGCCCGATCCGGTCGCCGAGCACCGTCAGCAGCGTCTGGTGCAGCGCCGCGAACATCACCGCGCCCGCGAAGGCGACCACCCCCACCGACAGCGGCGAGACGGGGGAGATCCCGATCGCCGTGAGCACGGCGAGCACCGCGACGGTCTGCACCACCGCGATCAGCAGCGCCGGGGCGAGGGAGCGCAGCACCACCTTCCACATCGGCATCGCCCGATCCAGCAGGCGGCGCGAGAGCCCCGGCAGCAGCAGGAAGGTGCCGAAGGCGCCCAGCCACAGCGCGAGCGAGGTGACGAACGGGAAGGTCGCGGTGTCCGCGCCGTTCGCCTCGTTCTGCCGCTGCGCGTCGGTGCCGACGGGGGAGGCGGCCATCTCGCTCATGCGCTGGCGCTCGGCCTCGCTGTAGGAGGGCACGCCGTCGGCGCCCTCGCGCAGACCGCCGGCCAGCTCCTCGCTGCCCTCGGCGAGCTGCCCGGAGCCCTCGGCGAGCTCGTCGGTGCCCTCAGCGAGCTCCCCGGCCCCGTCCGCGAGCTGCTGGTTGCCGCCGGCGAGCTGGTCCGCACCGGTGCCGAGCCGGCCGGCGCCGAGCGCGAGCTCCTCGCTGCCGTCGGCGAGGTCGGAGGCGCCGTCGGCGGCGCCGCGCGTGCCCTCGGCGAGCTGGTCCGCGCCGCCGGCGAGCTGGTCGACGCCGTTCGCGTACTCGGTGAGCCCGTCGCGCAGACCGGTCACGCCGGTGACGAGCTCGCCGGCGCCGTCAGCGCTCGCGCGGGCGCCGGTGGCGAGCTGGTTCGCGGACTCGGTGAGGCCCGGGTTCTGGGCGGTGCCGTCTCCGGCGAAGGCCGTCTCGACCCCCTCGGCATAGGTGACCATGCCCCCGGTGCCCTGGACGAGGCCGGGCTGCTGGTCGGTGCCGTTGATGCCGTCGGCGATCTGCTGGACGCCGTCGGCCGCGGCGGTCGCGCCCTCGCCGACGCCCTGGGCGGTCGCGGCGAGACCCGGGTTCTGCGCAGTGCCGTCGCCGTCGACGACGGTGTGCAGGCCCGAGCGGGCCTCGTCGACGCCGCCGACGTAGCCGGACATGCCCTCGACCGACCGGGACATCCCCTCGGCCTGCTGGCACAGCGCCACGGCCTGCGGATCATCGGGGTACCGCGCAGCAAGGTCGCAGGCGTTCGCCTGCATGGAGCCGGCCGCAGGAGCGTCGGCGGAGCCGTCTCCGACGGCGAGGGCCTTCATCCCCGGGTTCTGCGCTGTGCCGTCGCCCTCGATCAGGCTCGTCATGCCCGGGTTGTCCGCGGTGCCGTCGCCGTCCAGGGCTGTGTCCAGCCCGCCCGCGGCCTGGTCGACGCCGTCGGCGTAGGCGACCACGCCCTCGGCGGCCTGGGCGAGGCCGGGCTGGTCCTCGGTGCCGCGGAGCCCGTCGGCCGCCTGCTGGGCGCCCTGGCCGAGCTCGGTCACGCCCTGGTCCACCTGGCGGGCGGTGGGGGCGAGGCCCGGGTTCTGCTCCGTGCCGTCGCCCGCGACGGCGGTGCCGGTCTGCTCTACGCCGCCGGCGAACTGCTCGAGGCCGGTGGCGAGCTGGTCGGCGCCGGCCTCGAGGCCGGGGTTCTCGGCGGTGCCGTCGCCCTCGACCCCGGCGGCGAGCTGCTCGACGCCGGTGAGCAGGCCCGGCTGCCCCTCGGTGCCGCGCATCCCGGTCTGCAGCTCCCCGATGCCGCCGGCGAGCTCCTCGCTGCCGGTGGCGAGGTCGTCGAGCCCGTCGGCGAGGGTGCGGCTGCCGTCGGCGGCCTGCCAGGTGCCGTCGGCGAAGGTCCACACGCCGCCCGAGAACTCCCGGGCGCCCTCGGCGGCCTCGGTGGTCCCGTCCGCGAGGGTGCGGGTGCCGCCGGCGAGCTCCTCCGTGCCGTCGGCGAGCTCGGAGGTGCCCCCGGCGAGCTCCTCGGCCCCGTCGGCCGCATCGGAGAAGCCGTCGCCGAGGTCGTTGAAGCCCACGTAGAGCTGGTCGAGGTACTGCTCCGCCATCTGCCCGCCCATGGTGTTCGCCGAGGCCTCGGCGACGGCGGTGCCCACCAGGGCGTTGATCTGGCCGCTCGCGTCGTTGGTGGTGACCTCGAGGATCGCCCGGGACGCCTCGGGCGTGCCGAGGGTGGCGAGGTGCTTCGAGAAGTCCTTCGGGATGACGACGACGGCCGAGTAGCTTCCGTCCTTCAGCCCCTCCTCGGCGTCCTCCTGGCTGGTCAGCTGCCAGTCGAAGCCGGTGGTCTCCGGGGCGTCCTGCCCCTCGACGGTGCCGGGCTGGGTGAGGGAGCCGGCGAGCAGGCGGCCGAAGGGCACCGTCTGCGTCTCTCCGTCCGCGTCGGTCCCCTCCGCGCCCTCGTCGAGGTTGACCACGGCGGCGGGCACGGCGTCGAGCCGGTCCACGCGGCCGCTGAGCGCCCACATGCCCAGCGCCGCCACGAGCAGGGGCAGCATCAGGACGACGATCAGCGTGCGGGGGTGGGCGAGGCGCTTCATGCGAGAGCTCCTTCGGGGGTCTGGGCGGTGGAGCGCTGGACGGAGAGGGCGAGCATGCGGCGCGGGTCCCGCAGGGTCGCGTGGAGGCGGCGCTCGGCGTCGGTGGCGTGCTCGGCGCGGGAGCCGACCACGATCGTGGCCCCGCGGGCGAGGAGCGCGTCGAGGCGCTCGACGAGCGTGTCGTCGACGGACACGGCGGCGTGGGCGAGGTCCTCGAGCTCCTCGATCACGATCACGGAGCGGCCGACGCGTCGGCCGTCGATCTGCTCGAGGCGACGCGCCACCGGGGCGTCCGCGCCGATCCAATGGACCTGGGCCTGCACGGCCCCGATGTCGTCGGGGGAGAGCCGGTCGTGGACGGCGAGGACGCCGGAGACCGGGGCGACGCGGCCTGCGACGAGGCCGAGGAAGGTCGCGCGGGCGGCGCTGTCGGGGGCGCGGACCACCAGCAGGGAGCCGGGGGCGACCGCGCCGGTGAGCGGGCCGAGGGTCCCCTTCTCGCCGAGCAGGGGAGCGACCGCGTCCTCGAGGCGCAGCGAGTGCCGGCCGTTCTGCTCGGTCCAGTGGCGGTGCTCGAGCACCCCGGCCAGGCCCTCGCCCTCGACGTCGACCGTGGGCAGGAGGCGGTCGAGCCAGCGCGGCAGCCACCAGGCGTGCCGGCCCAGCAGCGCGAGCACGGCGGGCACGAAGGTCATCCTCACCACGAAGGCGTCCACGAGCACGCCCACGGCGAGCGCCACCGCGATCGGCTGCAGCATGAACCAGCCCGAGGTCACGAATCCCGCGAACACGGAGACCATGATCAGCGCGGCGGCGGTGACGACGGGGGCGTTGGCGGTGAAGCCGCGCTCGATCGAGTGCTTCGCGTCGCCGGTGTGCACGAACTCCTCGCGCATACGGGAGACGAGGAAGACCTCGTAGTCCATCGCGAGCCCGAACAGCACGCCCATCACCATGATCGGCATGAAGGAGACCACCGGCCCGTTGACGTCCACGAACAGCGGACCGTTGAACCAGCCGTACTCGAACACCATCGAGGTGACGCCGAACGCCGCAGCGACCGAGAAGAGATAGCCGACCGACGCCTTCAGCGGCACCCACAGGGAGCGGAAGACGAGCGTCAGCAGGATCAGGGACAGGCCGACGACGAAGAGCGCGAAGGGCAGCAGCGCGGCGGAGAGCTTGTCGGTGACGTCGATGCCGATCGCGGTCGCGCCGGTGACGGTGACGTCGGAGATCGAGAGGTCCTGCTCCCAGCCGTCGGCGCTGTCGCGCAGATCGGCGACGAGGTCCTTGGTGGACTGCTCGGTGGGTCCGCCCTCGGGGATCACGACCACCACGGCCATGTCGGCGCCCTGGTTGGGGGTCGCCAGCTGGATCTCCTTGACGTGGTCGAGCTCGGAGATGTCGCTCTCGAGCTCGTCGACGACGGCGAGCGGATCGGTGGTGTTGATGATGTCGGCGGTGACCAGCAGCGGACCGTTGTAGCCGGGGCCGAACTCCTCGGAGACGAGGTCGTAGGTGTCGCGCGCATCGGTGCCGACCGGCTCGGTGCCCAGGTCCGGCAGGGCCAGCTCGAGGTCCTTGATCGGGATCGCGAGTGCGCCGACACCGATCACGACCGCCAGGATCGTCAGCGCGGGCACCTTGGTCACCAGGCGCACCCAGGTGCGGCCGAAGGAGCGGCGGGGGCGCCGCGCGGGGCCCGCCTCGGGCAGGGCGCCCTCGTTCTCGGCCATCAGGCGCCGGATACTGCGGGGCCGCAGCCGTTCGCCGAGGATGCCCATCAGCGCCGGCAGCATGGTCAGCGCCACCACGACGGACAGCGCCACCGTGGCGGCCGCGGCGACGCCCATCACGGTGAGGAAGGGGATGCCGGTGATGAACAGGCCCACCAGCGCGATGATCACGGTGAGGCCGGCGAAGATGACGGCGCTGCCGGAGGTGGCCAGGGACTTGCCGATCGACTCGTGCACGTCGTCACCCTGGGCGAGCTGGTCGCGGTGGCGGGAGAGGATGAACAGGGCGTAGTCGATGCCGACGGCGAGGCCGAGCATGGCGCCCAGCGCCGTGGTGACCGAGGGGATGTCGACCCCGGCGGAGAGCGCGACCAGCGCCAGCATCGACACGCCCACGCCGACGACCGCGGTGACGATCGGGATGAAGGCGGGGACCAGCGAGCGGAAGACGATCGCGAGGATGATCAGGGCGGCGATGATGCCGAAGACCTCGCCGGCGCCGAAGGGCACCTCCGCGCTCTGCAGCACCTGCCCGCCGAGGTGCGTCTCCAGGCTCGGAGTGCCCGCCTCCTCCACGAGCGAGCGGATCTCCTCGACGGAGCTCTCGGGGAAAGCGCCGGTCTGCCCCTCCATCTGGAACTGGGCGATGATCGCGGTGTCGTCGTCGGTGCGCGTGCCGGGGGAGAGGTCGTCGAAGGGGGAGGGGGCGGCCGCGACGCCCTCGACCTCGGCGATGTCCCCCATGAGCGCGTCGATCTCGTCCTGATGCTCATCGACGCTCGAGCCGTCCTCGGTCACCAGCACGACCTGCCCGGCGGTGCCGCCCATCTCGGGGAAGCGGTTGGCGAGGGTGTCGATGCCGCGCTGCCCCTCGGTGCCGGGGATCTCGATGTCGGCGGTGAAGGTGCCGCCGAGGACGACGGCGAGGCCGCCGACGATCACCAGCAGAGCGACCCAGGCGCCGACGATCTTCCAGCGCAGGGAGGCCATCAGAAGGCCCAGACGGTACAGGGACGAGGACACGCGGCCTCCAGGACGAGTTCGGCACGAGGGCGACGACGGACCCCTGCCCGAGACGTCCGCGAATTCGATACGAAGATGTATCGTTGGGATGCTATCGGGCTCGCCGCACCCCTTCAATGGGCGTCACCGCGCGAGACGTCCGTCAGTCGCGCATCCGAGGAGCCATGACCGATCTGTTCGAGCCGCTGCCCGAGTCGGCGGGCACGCGACGCAAGGAGAACACCCGCGCCAAGCTCGTGCGCGCCTCGCTGGACGTCTTCGTCGAGAAGGGCATCGACGGCGCGACCGTCGACGACCTGGTGAAGGCGGCCGGCTTCACGCGCGGGGCCTTCTATTCGAACTTCTCCAGCAAGGAGGAGGTGTTCATCGCCCTGTTCGACGAGGTGACCGCCGAGCTCATGGCGATCGCGAACAGCTCCGTGGAGAGCGCGGTCGCGGACGTCGAGGCGGACGAGAGCTGCTCCATACTCGAGGCCGACGACGCGCAGGTGATGCTCGCGGTGTTCGAGGGGATCCGCCCCTTCGGCCGCCAGTGGTACCTGCTGTATTCCGACGCGATCGCCCGCTCTCTGCGCGACGACGCCCTCCGCGCGGAGCTCGCCGAGCAGCGGGAGCGGATGCGGAACCAGATCGGGGCACTCCTGGCCACACGCCTGGCGGCCTCGGCGGAGCGGGCGCTGCTGCCCGTCGAGGACCTCGCCCAGCTGCTGATGGGCATCTTCATCGACCTGCTCGTGCGCGAGCAGCTGGAAGGACGGGACGTCACACAGCTCGCGGCGACCACGATACTGGGCACCCTGAGGGCCTTCATCGCCCCGAGCTCGAACTGACCGCTTCGCAGCACTGCGCACCTTCCGCCCGTTTCGCCGCGACACGCCGGAACGGGGGCGGGCGGTGGTGCGATCCCGGGGGCCCCCTCTACGGTGGACGCGGTGTGACCCCTGTCGCACTCTTCCTCGCAGTGCAGCTGTCCCCTTCCCCAGGAGCTTCCCCATGTCGTCCTACCGTCCCCGCCATCTCGCCCCTCCGGCCCCGACCGTCGACCCCGCCTCGGGAGCTTCGCGCCGCAGCGTGCTGCGCGGCGGAGCGCTCGGCGCCATGGCGCTCGGCACCGGCACGGCCGCCCTCGCCGCACCCGCCGCGCAAGCCGCAGGCATCTACGGCCAGGACGTCTCCGGCTGGCAGGGTGAGGTCGACTGGGCCGCCCAGGCCGCGGCCGGATCCCGCTTCGCCTACGTCAAGACCACCGAGGGCCGCTCCTACCGCAGCCCCGCGTTCTCCCACCAGTACTCCGGCGCCGGCGGCGCAGGGCTCGTGCGCGGCGGCTACCACTTCGCCCGCCCCGACTCCGGCGGCCCCGAGGAGCAGGTGGACTTCTTCCTGAACAACGGCGGCGGCTGGACCGGCGACGGGATCACCCTCCCGGGCATGGTCGACTTCGAGGCCTACTCCGGGCTCCCGCGGAACTACGGGCTCGGCCAGCAGGAGATGCGGGACTGGATCTCCGCCTTCTCGATCCGCTACCGCGACCAGGCCGGGCGCCGCCCGGTGATCTACACCAACCTGCACTGGTGGAACGACGTGGTGGGGGACTGGACCCCGACGAACTCGCCGCTCTTCCTCGCATCCTACAGCTCCTCTCGCCCCAGCACCCTGCCGGGCCGCTGGTGGGGCTGGGAGCTGTGGCAGTACTCCGACTCCGGCCCCTTCGCCGGCGACTCCAACCTCTGGTACGGCAGCGAGAGCCAGTTCGAGAGCTTCGTCGCCGACGCGGACTACGACGCCGCCGGCATCTGACACCGCCGACGTACTCGCCTCCCGGCGAGTCCCCGTCGACCCCCGCGCCGCCCCGGACGGTCCCGTGACCGGCCGGGGCGGCGTCGCGCTGTGTACCCTTCCCCGGTGACTGCTGAACAGAACCGCACCGCCCCCGCCGCTCCGCCGTCTGGACGCCCGGCCGGCGCCGTCTACGCCGACCGGGGCTCCTCCCACTTCGACATCCTCCTGGCCGCCATGGTCACGGTCGTGATCCTCTCCGGCATCGGAGCCGCCAAGGGCGTCAGCTTCGGCGACGTGCCCGGCACCGGATTCGAGATCATCACCGACGGCGGCTTCTTCCTCTTCCCCCTCGCCTATGTGCTCGGCGACATCATCACCGAGCTGTACGGCCCTCGCAGCGCCCGCCGCGCCATCCTCACCTCCTTCGTCGTGAGCATCCTCGCCTCGCTCAGCTACCAGGTGATCATCGCGCTGCCGCCCTTCCCCGACGAGTACGGCCTCGCCAAGCAGGAGGCCCTCGAGCTCGCGCTCGGGCCGGTCTGGATCGTCGTGCTCGCCGGGCTCGCCGGCTTCCTCGCCGGTCAGACCCTGAACTCCCTGGTCGTCTCCCGCATGAAGCGCCGGATGGGGGAGCGGGGCCTGATCGCGCGCCTGTTCACCTCGAGCGGCCTGGGCGAGCTCGTGGACACCATCATCTTCTGCGCCATCGCCTCGGTCGCGATCGGCATCACCACCTTCGAGCAGTACGTGGAGTACACAGTGCTCGGCGTGCTCTACAAGGTGCTCGTGCAGTACGCGATGATCCCGGTGACCTCCGCGGTGATCCGCTGGCTGAAGCGCACGGACCCCACCTATCAGCGCCGACTGGCGGAGCAGGAGTCCGGAAGCGCCTGAGCGATCGCCCCGGGCCGTCCGGCGGACCGCGGCGATCGTCGTCCTCGCCGGGAGGCTCGTGTTCGCCGGGCCCCCGCCGAGAGGCGCAAGGGCCGGCCGACCTGCGGCCCTCGTCCCGCCCGACGAAGGTCACGGTCGGCGCCCGAGTGCTCGACGATGGTCGAGCGAGGCGCCGACGAAGCGGCACTTCCTCGGCGGCGCGGAGGCGACCCGTCGGCCGCGGGGATCGGGCAGTTCGCCATCACCTCGACCACGATCGGGCTGGTCCTGGTCGCACTGCTGACCACCCCGCTGCAGGCGGCGGGGGAGGAGCTCCTGTTCCGCGGGGCGATGATGCCGCTGTTCGCCTCCTGGGTCCGAGCGGTCAGGCCCGCGCTCGTCCTCGGCATGATCGCCTCGAACATCGTCTTCGGCTTCGTGCACATGTCGGTGGATCCGTGGTTGCTGAGCTACTACGCGGTCTTCGGGCTGTGCATGGCGGCGATGGCCGTGATCAGCCGCGGCCTCGAGGTGCCGATCGCCTTCCACGTGATGAACAACCTGATCATGATGGTCGTCGGTGCGCTCTTCGCCGGGGGCGGCGGCATCGTCATCGACCGCAGCGTGGGGATGGGCGGGCCGTTCATGCTCGTGTTCATCGTGGTGGACCTCGTGGCCGTCGGCCTGGTGTGGCTGTACGAGAGGTCACAGCGTCCCTAGAATGGTGCGATCGAGCCGGGCGGGATCCCTGTGATCTCCTCCCGGCTCGTCGTCTGCCGATCCCCTGAAGGAGCACCGTGGCCCCCGCCGCCGACGACATCCCCCGCGAGGATCCCGCCCAGGACCCGCGCCCCGAGCCGACCACCTCCACCGGCCCGGGCCCCACCTCCACCGGTTCCGTCCCCACCGTCACCGGATCGATCCCCACCATCACCGGCGCGATCCCCGTGCTCGAGGACCCCGCCGATCGCGAGCTCGCGCACCTGCCCGACGAGGAGCAGCTGAGCCGCACCCGCGCCAAGGTCACCGTGATGGTGATCGTCGTGCTGACCACGCTGAGCGCGATCGGCCCGCTCGCGACCGACATGTACATCCCCGCCTTCCCGGAGGTCGCGGGGGAGCTCGGCACCACCGCCTCACGGATGCAGCTGACGATCACCGCGTTCTTCCTCGGCACCGCGAGCGGCCAGATCGTCGCCGGGCCGCTCTCGGACCGCATGGGACGGCGCGGCCCGCTGCTGATCGGCATCGTCCTGTGCCTGCTCGCCTCGATCGGCTGCGCCCTGGCACCCTCGGTCGAGGTGCTGCTGGTGCTGCGCGTGCTGCAGGGGATCGGCGGCGGCTTCGGGATGGTGCTGGGTCGCGCGGTGCTGATCGACATGACCGACGGCCCCGAGCTGTTCCGGATTATGAACATCATGCAGGGCGTGGGCGGCGTCGCCCCGATCGTCGCCCCGCTGCTCGGCGGGATCATCCTGGTCTTCGGGCAGTGGCGCGAGATCTTCGTGGTCATCTCGGTGATGTCTCTGATCTCGCTGCTCGGCGTGCTCTTCCTGATCCCGGAGTCGCTGCCGGTCTCCCGGCGCCACTCGGGCGGCTTCCGCACCTTCCTGCGCAACTGCCGCACGCTGCTGGGCCGACGGATCTTCGTCGCCTACATGCTGGTCAACGCGTTCTCGGCCTTCGCGCTGATGGCGTACGTCTCCGCCTCGTCGTTCGTGGTGCAGGAGATGCTGGGCTTCTCCTCGAGCGAGTACTCGATCAGCTTCGCGATCAACTCGATGGGTATGATGGCGATGTCGCTGCTCTCGGCGCGGCTGACCCGCACCGTCCATCCGCGCAGGCTGATCCGGATGGGCCTGATCGTGGTGTCACTGGCGAGCTTCGCGCTGCTGATCGGGAGCCTGTTCCTGGACACCCCGGCATGGATCGTGCTGCCGGCGTTCTTCTTCACCGTCGCACCGCAGGGCATGATCTTCGGCAACGGCGGCGCCCTCGCCGCGGATCAGGCCCGCGAGTTCGCCGGGACGGGCTCGGCGATGCTGGGGCTCGGCTTCTCCTTCGCGGCGTCGATCGCGGCGCCGCTGGTGGGCGTGGCCGGCACGCACTCGTCGCTGCCGATGGCGATCGCGATGGTGTGCGGCGTGATGATCTCCGGCGCCTTCTTCATCATGGCGGGCCGGGGGAGCGGCGCCGACACCGCACGGCTGCCGGGCGAGGCCTGAGCTCTGCCCGCCCTTGATCCCGCGCATGCTCTCCGGCCTCGCCCCGTTGCGCATGGCGCACATCACGGCGAGAATGCGGGAGAGCGGCCCCAGAGCCTGAGTGCACACGCTCCAGTGCCCCTGACCCGCATTGATATACCAGTCGTGCTGACCGGACTTCGGGCGGAGTGAGCATGAACGAGACGTGTCAGCGGATCCGACGACGGCTCAGCCCGGGCGGAACACCGTCTCTGCCCGAGCTGTACCCGGGCGACAAAGGAGTCGACTCCCTCGAGATCGCGCATGACGCAGACTCCGCCGGTCTCGACGTCCCCGGCCCGAAGGATGAGTTCCTGGACAGCGGTCGGATAGTCCTCGCAGCATCGGACGATGTCGAGGGTGACCGCTGAGGTCGGCGATCTCGCCGCACCGAGTGCTGCATCCGGACCGTCGACAGCGCCGGTGGCCGTCCGGATGCCGCACTCGGCCTTCCCGCGGTGCAGCAGGGTGCCGAGCTGTCAGGCGCTGCGACTGCACGGCACCACGCCGATGCGACGCCACGATCGAGTCGCGATCGAGTGCCAGATCTCGACCGCTTCACGGCAGATATACCGACTGAGATGCGCCACTCGATCTCGTGCACGAGCGCGTCGAGAATCGCACGCAGAAGTCGCGACGGCGGTGCGAGGTCGTCGCCGTGACGACGGTCAGGCGGCGGGCGCCATGGAGGCTCACCGCCTCCCGGACCACCCTCAAAACGTCGAGCCGATAATGCACGTTATGTAAAGTAGGGAGGAAGCGCGACCGACGTGCCGTTCGCGCCTCGCCTCCCCCGACCATCACGCATCGGACGGCGAGCACACCGCCGTCCCGTCCCGCCGGTCCCTTCGACGGCCGGTCCGACGTGTACCCGCGACCGTCCCGTTTCGCCGACTTCCGACCCCGTGCGCGCACGTGCTGCCTGTCGCCGGCGGGCCGATCCGGCGCGCGCACGGTCCGTCACACCGCCGGCCGCGCCTGCGCTCACACCGACCGGCCCTCGAGCACCTGCGCCGCCTTCTCGGGACGGATCCTGTCCATGGCGGGATCGTAGAGCGGCTCCTCCGCGACGGTCGCCGCGAAGCGCGTGCCGAGGTACTCGACCTCGACGGAGTCGCCGACCGTCAGGTGGTCGGGCAGCCAGGCATACGCGATCGCACGACCGAGCGTGTAGCCGTAGGCGGCGCTGGTGACGTATCCGGCGGCGGTCTCGGATCCGGGCAGGAACACCGGCTCGAGGCCGAGTGCGATCGACGTCGGATCGTCGAAGGTCAGGCAGGTCAGCCGAGTCGTCGCAGCGGCCGCACGCGCGGGCAGCGCGTCCTTGCCCACGAAGTCCGCCGTCTTCGAGGCCTTCACCGCGAAGCCGATGCCGGCCTGGACGGGTTCGTGCTCGCTGGTCATGTCCGTCCCGAAGGAGCGGAAGCCCTTCTCCAGGCGCAGCGACTCGAACGCCTCGCGCCCCGCCGCGACGATGCCGTACTCCTGCCCCGCCGCGAAGATCGCATCCCACAGCCGCTCCCCCAGGTCCGCTGAGGTGTACAGCTCCCATCCGAACTCGCCGACGTACGACAGCCGCATGGCCGTCACCGGGACTCCCGCGAGCGTGACGCTCCGGGTGCGGAAGTAGCCGAGCTCCTCGGCGCCGAGGTCCTCGTCCGTCAGCCGCGCCGCCACCTCGCCGGCGAGCGGGCCCCACAGCCCGATGCAGCACGTCCCGGGCGTGATGTCGCGCACCTCGACCCACTTCGCGGGGTCCTCCTGCGACTGGTGCCTGGCCTCGCGGGCGAGATAGGCGAGATCGATGCTGCCGTTGGCGCCCACCTGGTAGTCGTTCTCGCCGAGGATCGCGACGGTGATGTCGCTCGTGATGCCGCCTGCCCGGTCGAGCAGGAGCGTGTAGCTGACCGCGCCGGGCCTGCGCCGCATCGACGACGTGGTCAGACGGTCGAGCAGGTCGGCGGCACCGGGGCCCGTCACCGAGAAGCTCGTCAGCGCCGTCATGTCGTACATCGCGACGGCGGTGCGCGTCCTCCACGCCTCGCACGCCGCGACGGGCGAATGGAACTGCGCCGACCAGTCGTCGCGCGGCGGGGCCGCCCACTCGGGGGGCAGCTCGTCCAGCAGCGAGGCGTTGGCCTCGTACCAGTGCGGCCGCTCCCAGGAGTGCGCCTCCAGGAAGAAGGCGCCGAGCTCCACCTGGCGTCGGTGGAACGGACTGAGCCGGAGGGCGCGCGGCGAGACCCGCGGCTGGCGGGGATGCAGGATGTCGTAGATCTCGACGAAGTTCTGCTGGCTCGTCTCGTCCACGTAGGCGCGCGTGGTCTGGATCTTCTCGAAGCGGTTGAGGTCGAGGCCCGACAGGTCGGTCTCCGAGGATCCCGTCGTGATCACCTCGGCGAGGGCTCGCGAGATGCCGACCGAGTGGGTCACCCACACGGCCTCGGCCATGAAGAACCCGTCGACCCCGGCGGACTCCCCCACCAGCGATCCGCCGTCCGGCGTGAAGGAGAAGACGCCGTTGAAGGCGCGATCGACCGAGGTCTGCCGCAGCTCGGGCAGCAGCCTCTGCGACTCCTCCCATTCGGCCGCGAAGTCCTCCGGCGTGAAGGGGAGGCTCGAGGGCATCGCCTCGTCGGTGATGTCCTCGGCGCGGTACTGCGGCAGGTCGTCGAGGGCGACGGGCATGGGGCGGTGCGCGTACGAGCCGATCCCGATCCGGTCGCCCCACTCGCGGAAGTAGAGATCGCGGTCCTGATGGCGCAGGATCGGGGCGGAAGCTCCCTTGGGCAGCTCGTTCTTCCCCCTGAGGCTCGGCACGGGCGAGGTGATCGCGAACTGGTGGCCGAGCGGCAGCAGCGGCACGTCGACCCCGGCCATCTCGCCGATCCGCGGGCCCCAGAACCCGGCGCAGGAGACGACGATGTCGGCCGGGATGCGCTCTTCCCCCACGAGCACGGCGCGCACGCGGCCGCCCGAGGTGTCGATGCCCGTCACCGCGGTGCGGTCGCGGAACTCGACCCCGGCTCTTCGCGCGCGCTCGATCACGAGCCGCGTTCCCTTCAGCGCGAGCGCGAGGCCGTCCCCGGGCGTCCAGAGACCGCCGAGGACGGGCTCGGGATCGACCATCGGGAAGAGCCGACGGCACTCGTCGGTGTCGGCCACCTGCGCCTCGACTCCCCAGGAGCGGTTCCAGCCGGCACGACGATGCAGATCCTGCAGCCGCTCGGGGGTGGTCGCGAGCTCGAGACCGCCGACGGCCAGGAACGATCCGGAGCCGTCCGGTCCCCTCAGGTTCGTGTACTTCTCGATGGTCTGCTGCGCGAACGCGGTCATCGACTTCGAGGGATTCGTCGAGAAGACGAGGCCGGGAGCATGGGAGGTGGACCCTCCCGGCGTCTCGAGCGGGCCCTGCTCGAGCACGAGCGTGTTCGTGGCGCCGCGCTGGGCGAGCTCGTCGGCGAGGTTCGCGCCGACGATGCCGGCGCCGATGATGACGATGCGGGGTGCGGTGCGCATGGGGGCTCTCTCCCGAGGGGTCAGGCGTCGATGACGAGGTCGGTCACGGCGGTGGAGCAGCAGGGCAGGAACTTCCCGGCGGCGATCTCGCGTGCGCGGATGCCGCCCTGGTGGTGCATGTCGACGTCGCCCTCCAGCTTCACGATCTTGCAGGAGCCGCACATGCCCTCCTGGCAGTTGGCGCCGATGCGCACGCCGGAGGCCCGTGCCGCCTGCAGGATGTTCTGCTCCGGGTCGATGCGCACGTCGAGCCCGCTGCGGAGGAAAGACATGGTGAGCGCGCCGGCACCGACCACCTGGCGCTCCCCCTCCGGTGCGTCCGGGGTGCGGGGAACGGGCGCGCTCGCCTCGGCGTCTACCGCCACGGTGGGCTCCACGTGCGCCAGCGCAGGGAAGTCTGCCGCCGTCAGGTCGTAGACGTCCAGGACCGCGCCCTGGTGCTCCGCGCTCTCCTCGGCGGCGACCTGCAGGTCCTCGGCGAACTCCGTGGCGGCCGCGAGCTCGGCCGCGTACTCGCGCCGTGTGGCGGAATCGCCGGTGAAGCTCTCGACGAACACCGAGGTGTCGTCCACGCCGACCGCGGGCAGGCAGTCGAGGACCTGCTCGAGGTATCCCTGCGGACCGCAGGCGTACACCTGGCGACCGTTGGCGTCGGGCGCGACGGCGTCGATCATCTCCGCCGAGATGCGTCCCACGCGGGCGCCCCACCCCTCGGGCCGCTCGCGGTCGCCGAGCGAATAGGCCACCCGGATCCGGAAGTCGGCCTTCTCGAGGAAGTCGAGCTCGTCGACGAAGGCGAAGCGATCCGGGGACGAGCCGTGGTACAGCAGGCAGACGTCGGCCTGTCCCGGCAGGGAGTGGATCGTGCGGATCATCGACATGATCGGGGTGATGCCCGATCCGGCGGCGAGGAACAGGTAGCGCGCCCGGCGGTCGTAGTCGGGCAGGTGGAACGCGCCGACAGGTCCCAGCATGTCGAGGATCATGCCCGGACGCATGTTCGCGTGCGCCCAGGACGACACCAGACCTGCCGGGTCACGGCGCACCGTCACGGCGAAGGTCCAGGGAGAGGTCGGGGCGCTGGAGAGCGAGTAGCTGCGGCTGACCGGCTCGGCCTCCTCTCCGTCCACGGGGAAGTCGATGTTGAGGTACTGGCCCGCACGGAACGCCAGCGGCGCGCCGTCGAGCCGTCGGAACACGAAGGTCGTGCAGTCCTGGGACTCGGGGATGGTCTCGACGCACTCGGCCTGGAACTCCTCCGGGTACCAGGGGCCGAGCGCCCTCGCGGCGCGCGCCGGCCCCGCCACCGCCGCGAGCACGCGGTTCCACGGCATCTCGAGGCCGCGGGTGCGCAGGGCGGGCGACACCGCGCCCCTGTCCACGTCGACGTCGAAGCTCACTGCAGCGCCTCCCGCAGGCGCGTGATGTACCAGTTCACGAAGGCTTCGACCTGGTACTCGCTCTTCATGTACGGGCCGGGCTCGTACACGGGGCTGGCGGCACCGCGCTGGCACAGCTCGACGAACGCCTTGTCCTGCAGGTTGGTCTGCTTCCAGGTGTGGGTCAGGGTCTCGAGGTCGTAGTCGACACCCTCGACGGCGTCGTCGGCGACAAGCCAGGTGGTGCGCACCAGCGTGCGCCCCTCGTCGATCGGGAGAGCCGCGAAGGTGATGACGTGATCGCCGAGGAGGTGGAACCAGCTGTTGGGCTGCAGGTGCATGGAGCAGCGGCCCAGCCGGAAGTCGGGCAGATCTCCCAGCAGCTTCTTCGACAGCCGACGGCCGTCGGCCGAGAAGGACTCCCCCGCGCCGTCGAGCGGCTCCCGGGAGATGCGGATGCCGGCCACGCGGGTGTCGAGCTCCTCGATCACCTCGAACGGCAGGCCGTACCGTCGGCACCGCTGCTCGAGGGCGGCGCTCGCCGTGAGATTGCGGTCCCACACGTCGACGAGATGGGTCGGCACCGTCTCGTCGGTGAGTCCCCAGGTGGGAAACAGCGAGCACGCCAGCTCGGGATGGCCGTCGCAGTGGTAGCACTCGCGGTTGTTCTCCATCACGAGCTTCCAGTTGCCCTGCTCCACGATGTCCTGCTGGTAGGCGACCTTCGTCGCGCCGAGCTCGTGCGGCTCGATGTACGGGCGGAAGATCTCGGCGACCTCGTCGAAGTCCTCCGGCGGCTCCGCCGCGATGCACACGAAGATCAGACCGCCCACCACCCTGCAGTGCGCGCGCTTGAGCGCGAAGCAGCCGGCGTCGAAGTCGATCTCCCCGGGCGCGGAGGCGTGGATCAGCGCTCCGTCCGGGGCGTACGTCCACGAGTGGTACCCGCACACGAGGTTCCCCGTCGTCCCGGAGTCCTCCGTGAGGATCCGGGCGCCGCGGTGACGGCACACGTTGTGCAGGGCCCTGATGGAGCCGTCGTCGTGGTGCAGCAGGATGAGCGCATAGGGGCCGAAGTCGACGGTGATGTAGTCGCCGGGCTCGGGCAGCTCGGCGATGCTCCCCGCGAACAGCCAGTGCCGTCCGAAGACGGCGCGCATGTCGAGGTCGAACAGCTGCCTGTCGGTGTAGAACGGGGCCGTCAGCGAGAAGCCGGGTCGACGGGAGTCGACGAGTGCCTGGAGCTCGGAGAGCTTCTCGGGCGCGATGGCGGCCGTCGCGAAGGGTGCTGCGCGTCGTGCGTCGATCGTGGACATGCTCTCCCTCTTCGTCGGGGGATGACAGCGGATACGCAGAAGGCTAGCGCCGCGGATCATGCACGATAAGCGCGAATCGTCGGCGAGTGCAGTGCAGAATCTCCGCATGATCGATGCTCGCCTCGTCACCCTGCGCACCTTCGCCCGCTGCGGGACCGTCGCGGCCACCGCGGAGCTCATGGGCTACTCCCCCTCGGCGGTGTCGGCGCAGCTGAGAGAGCTGCAGCAGTCCCTGGGCCTGACGCTGCTCACACGCGACGGCCGAGGGCTGCGCCTGACCGCCGCAGGGAAGGAGCTGGTGCGCCGCAGCGACGCGCTGTTCGCGCAGTGGGAGCAGATCAGGGCCGCGAGCGCGAGCGCGGACGGTCAGGTCCCGGGGCAGTTCGGCATCGGAGGCTTCTCCACCGCGGCCTCGCACCTCATCGCCCCTCTCCTGCCCCGCCTGCGCGACCTGCACCCCTCCGTCGAGGTCCAGGTGATGGAGGCGAGCCCGGCACGCTGCTTCGACCTGCTGGTGGCCGAGCGCATCGACGTGGCGGTGGTCGTCTCGATGCAGGGCGAGGTGCTGCTCGAGGCCGACCCCCGGTTCGAGAAGATCACCCTGCTCGACGACCCGCTGGACGTCATGGTGCCGGCGGATCACCCCCTCGCCGCACGGGAGCGCGTGTCGCTGGACGACCTCGTCGCGGACCCGTGGGTGACCGACCGCCCCGGCTCCGCCTATCGCGCGCTGTTCACGGCGGCTTTCACGGCGGCAGGTCTCACGCCGAGGATCGTCCACGAGGCCACGGAGTGGGGCACGGCCATCGCCCTCGTCGGCGCCGGAGCGGGGGTCGGCCTGCTCCCCCGTCTGGTGAGCCTCGCGGACAACCCTGGTGTCCGTCGTGTGCGCCTGGCGGGTCCGGGGCGTTCGAGCCGGCGGATCATCGCGGCGATGCGCGCCGGCAGCACCGAGGCCCAGCTCCCCCGCGACTCGATCAGGCTGCTGCGCGAGATCGCCCAGGACATCCTCGCCACCCACCTCGCCGGGGAGAGCGACTAGGGGGAATCGATCGCCCTCCACACCCCACGGCATTTCGGACGGTGGGCGGTCAGCGCACCCCTCGCCATGAGACCTCTGATCACAGAACGGCTACTCCCCCGACACCCATTGCGTGTTGCTCCTGTCACATATACGGTGCTACCCAAGCAACACGGACTATGGCGCAGGTCACGTTCGTGGAGTGCTGACCACAGATCTCCCCGGGAAGGATCCCACCATGAAGCGCATCGGCGTCGATGTCGGCGGAACGTTCACAGATCTCTACTTCTCCGACGATGAGAACCGCACTGCGGTGGTCGAGAAGGTCCCGTCCACGCCGCACGATCCGTCCGAGGCCGTCATCAACGGCCTCGAGAAGCTCTCGGAGAAGGCAGGCGTCCCGCTCTCCGAGATCGACCAGCTCGTCCACGGCACCACTGTCGCGACGAACACCGCCCTCACCCATACGGGCGCCGAGGTCGGCATGATCACGACCGAGGGCTTCCGCGACATCCTCCACATCGCCCGCCACAAGAAGCCGTACAACTTCTCGCTCCAGCAGGATCTCCCCTGGCAGACCCACCCCCTGGTCAAGCGGCGCCATCGGCTGACCGTGCGGGAGCGCGTCACCGCGCCTCACGGCGAAGTCCTGGTCGAACTCGACGAGGGCGAGGTCCGCGAGCGCGTCCGCGAGCTGAAGGCGGCCGGTGTCGAGGCGATCGCAGTGTGCCTGCTGCACAGCTATCTCAACGACTCGCACGAGCGACGCATCGGCGAGATCGTGCACGAGGAGTTCCCCGAGGCGTACCTCTCCCTCTCCAGCGAGGTCGTCCCGCTCTATCGCGAGTACGAGCGCTTCTCCACCACCGCGCTGAACGCCTACGTCGGTCCGAAGGTCTCCCGCTATCTCCGTCGGCTCCAGGAAGCGGCCACCGGTCTCGGCTACAAGCGCGAGATCCTGCTGATGCAGTCCTCCGGCGGCATGGTCCCGATCGCCGAGGCCGCGAAGCTGCCCGTGACCCTGATGATGTCCGGCCCCGTCGGCGGCCTCATCGGCGGCGTATGGGCCGGGAAGCAGTCCGGCTTCGACAACGTCATCACCCTCGACATCGGCGGCACCTCGGCGGATATCGGTGTGGCGCACCAGGGCGAGCTGCGGATGCGCCATCTGCTGGACACGAAGATCGGTGATTACCAGGCCATGGTCCCCATGGTCGACGTCGACACCATCGGCGCGGGCGGCGGCTCGATCGCCTACGTGGACCAGGGAGGCGTCTTCAGGGTCGGCCCGCAGTCTGCCGGAGCCGTGCCCGGTCCCGTCTGCTACGGCCGCGGCGGCACCGAACCCACCTCGACCGACGCCCAGGTGCTGCTAGGCCGCATGCGGCCCGATCGGATCTTGGCCGGCTCGGACCTGGACATGGACATCGAGGCGGCCCGGCGGGCGATGCAGGGTCTGGCCGATGAGCTGGACATGAGCATCGACGAGGCGGCGCTCGGTGCGCTGCAGATCCAGAAGTTCGGGATGACCCAGGCCATCGAGCAGAACTCGGTGCGCCGAGGCTACGACCCGCGAGACTTCACCCTGGTCGCCGAGGGCGGTGCGGGGGCACTGTTCGCCTGCGAGATCGCTGCGGAGCTCGAGGTCCCCCACGTCCTCGTCCCCGCACACCCGGGCATCATCGCCGGCATCGGCCTCCTCGCGACCGACGAGGAGTACGAGTTCATGTCGACCCTGCGGATGCGCTTCGCGGAGCCGGAGCCCGAGAGGGTCCAGAAGGCCTACGAGGCGCTCGAGGCGCGGGCCGTCGCCCAGCTCGACGCCGAGGAGGTCCCGCCCGAGCGTCGCAGGATCGACTGGAAGGCCGACGCCCGCTACGCGGGTCAGGGCTACGAGATCCGTTTCGACGTCCCCGAGGGACCGGTCGACGAGGCCTGGCTGGAGGCGGCGGAGGAGGCCTTCCACGAGGCGCATTTCGCCGAGTACGGCCATCGGTTCGCCGACGGAGAGGTCGAGCTGATCACGATCCGCGTCGAGGCCATCGGCGTGATGGACGACCTGCCCCCTGCACAGCCTCCCCAGGGCGGTGACCTCGAGGGCGCGCTCATCGAGACCCGTGACGTCACCTTCAGCGTGGACGGCAAGCCCAAGACCTTCGCCACCGGCTTCTACGATCGAGCGGGGCTCGCGTGCGGAACCGAGTTCGAGGGCCCGATCATCATCGAGCAGTACGACTCGACCGTCGTGGTGCCGCCGGAGTTCACCGGCGTCGTCGACGGGGCCGGCAACATCGTCATCACCTGCCCTGCAGTCCAGGCTGCGGATGTAAAGCTCGCCACCCCGATCCTCATGCGCGTCATCGGAGGCGCCCTGAGCTCAGCGGCGAAGGAGATGGCCTCGGTCCTGTTCCGCATGGCCTACTCCTCGATCATCCGCGAGTCCGAGGACCTCGGCGCCGGCCTGTTCGACAAGGACGGCAACGTCCTGGCCGAGTCCGATTCGACCCCGATGTTCATGGGCTCCATGCCGAAGATCGTCAAGGGCGTCATCTCCGTGCTCGGCGACGACATCCACGAGGGCGACGTCATCCTGCACAACGACCCCTATCTCGGTGCGACCCACTCCCCCGACGTCGCCGTGATCCAGCCGATCTTCCACGACGGCGAACTCGTCGGCTTCGCCGGCGCCTCCGGTCAGCTGATCGACAACGGCGGCGCGTTCTCCGGACTGATGGTCGACATCCAGGACATGCAGTCCGAGGGCCAGATCTTCCGGGCTGTGAAGATCTACGAGAAAGGCGTGCGCCAGGAGTCTCTGATCCGGCACATCCTGAACAACTCCCGCACCCCCACCTCGAACCTCGGTGACTTCCAGGCGATGATCGCCGCCTGTGAGCTCGCACGCTCCCGCTACCTCGCGCTGGTCGAGCGCTACGGCTATCCGGCGGTGCGTGAGGCCGGGCAGTCGTGGATCGACTACTCCGAGCGCATGCTGCGTCAGGAGATCGCGAAGATCCCCGATGGCGTCTACGAGACCGAGGTCGGATACCTGGACGACGACGGGCGGAACTTCGGGGAGAAGCTGCCGATCGCGGTGAAGGTCATCGTCGAGGGCGACGAGATCACGTACGACCTCACCGGGTCCTCACCCCAGGTCCCCACCGCCTACAACTGCGCATTCGAGGGGACGACGGTCTCGGCCTTCACCTTCATCACCCGGATGATGTTCCTCGACGAGGTGGCCTTCCCGGTCCACGTCCCGCAGAACGAGGGCATGCTGAAGCCGCTGAAGGTCATCGCTCCCGAGGGCACGATCTTCAATCCGACGTACCCCGCTGCGACGTTCTCCCGCTTCTCGCAGGTGCAGCGCGCCGTGGACCTGGCCCTGAGGGCGCTAGCGCCCCAGATCCCCGAGCGGGTGACGGCCGGCAACTCCGCCCACATCCACTTCATGTCCTACGCGGGCTGGGACGAGAACGAGGGCGAGTACTGGGTCTACCTCGAGGTCAATGAGGGATCCTACGGCGGCCGGGCCCACTCGGACGGTCCCGACTCGACCGACAACCTCATCGCCAACACCCGCAACAACCCCATCGAGGAGCTCGAGTGGCGGTTCCCGATGCGGACCGACCGCTACGAGCTGCGCGAGGAGCCTGCCGCGGCCGGCGAGCACCGGGGCGGCATCGGCATCGTCCGGGAGAACACCTTCCTCACCGACACGGTGGTCACCTGCGAGGGAGAGCGCCATGACTCGGACGTCCCATGGGGCATCTTCGGCGGCCACGACGGACTGAACGCGTCGATCGTGAAGAACAAGGGCCGCGAGGGCGAGGAGAACTGGCCCTCGAAGGTCACGGGCTTCAAGATCTCGGCCGGTGACTCGCTGACGATCACGGTCCCCTCGGGAGGCGGCTTCGGTGATCCGCTCAGGCGGGCACCGGAGAAGGTGCTCGAGGACGTCCTCGACGGCTTCACCACCCGCGAGGCCGCGAAGGACGACTACGGCGTGGTCCTCGAGGAGGAGCAGGGCGAGCTCGTGCTCGACGGCGCGGCCACCGCTGCGCTGCGGGCCGCACGCACCAGCGACTCCGAGACGACCGGTTCGGAGGAGCCGTCGGAGCAGGCGCTCGCTCCCGCCAACGCCTGATCCACACGCACGGCTGGCGCCGACCGAACGGCTCGCCCACCGGCGACCTTCGTCGGCACCGCCCGCATCGCACACCGGCAGGTCAGGACCCGGCGCCGTCCACGGAGACGCCGGGTCCTGGCGTACCTGACTCCTCAGGCCCGGAGCGGACAGCTCCGCTCCACGCCCATCGCGTCCTGCGGCGCTGCGGCCCCGCAGCTCTTCCCTTGCACCACCCGTTCCACTGCTTCCCCCGTTTCGCCGCTGTCTCGCATCAACGCGCTCCCACTCCTCCCCGACCCGGTCATCTCCTGACGGCCCCGTCGGTCGAGCACCTGGTCGCGTTCGCTGACTCCGCGCTCCGAACGCCGCCGCATCCCGCAGAGATCACCGGACCCGCGAGAGGGAACCGACATGAACACCCCCACCGACGACGCCAGCACTTCCGCCGCCCTGGCCGGAGACGCTCCTGATACCACCCGCCCCGAACCCGCCGCCGACAGCCACCTCGTGGCAGCGGCCCTCGCCGAAGCGCCGTCGATCACCCGCAAGGACCTCAACTGGGCACTCGTCCTGTGCTTCCTGGCCTGGACATTCGCCGTCTACGACTTCGTGCTGTTCGGGAATTTGCTGCCGGAGATGGCCGCCGACCTCGGCTGGAGCTCCGCGCAGAGCACCGGCATCAACACTGCCGTCACCGCTGGCACGGCACTGGTGGCCTTCGGCATCGGACCGATCGTGGACCGCTTCGGACGCCGCAAGGGAATCGTCCTGGCTGTAGCCGGCGCCGCCCTCGCATCCGGCCTGACCGCAGTCGCGGGCCTGATCGCCGGAGTCGTGGGCGGCCTCGGAGTGATCGTGCTCGTGATGGTTCGTTCGATGGCAGGGCTGGGCTATGCCGAGCAGGCGATCAATGCCACCTACCTCAACGAGCTCTTCGCTCAGACCCACACCGACGCGAGACGGGCGAAACGGCGCGGATTCATCTACTCTCTGGTGCAGTCAGGCTGGCCCGTCGGATCGGTGCTCGCCGCGGCGTCGGTGTACGTGCTGTTCCCGATCGGCAGCTGGGAGCTCCCGTTCGTGGTCGCGATGTTCCCGGCCGTCTTCATCCTGCTCGCGGCGAAGAAGCTCAAGGAGACCCCGCAGTTCGTGCTGCGGCGCGAGGCGGACCGTCTGCTGAAGGACGGTCACGAGGCCGAGGCGTTCGAGCTCGCCCGAGAGTCCGGCATCGACCTCGCCGAGCAGTCCACGCCGCTGGCGGCCGCGTTCAAGGGAGCTTCCCTTCGCCCTACGCTCATCATCTCGATCGCCTTCATGCTGAGCTGGTTCGGGGTTCTGTGCTTCGTGATGCTGGGGACGTCGTATCTCACAGCTCCCGATGGCAAGGACGTTCCGTTCACCAACGCGCTCGGGATCCTCGTCGTCTCCAACGGGACCGCGTTCCTGGGCTATCTGTTCCACGGCTGGCTGGGAGATCGCATCGGCCGGCGCAACACGATCGCACTGGGCTGGATCCTCTCGGGCCTCTCGTTCCTCGCGCTGGTGCTCGCACCACAGGGCAGCTTCGGACTGATCATCGCGCTCTACAGCTCGGGACTCTTCTTCCTCATCGGGCCCTTCGCAGCGCTCCTGTTCTTCAACGGCGAGAGCTTCCCGGCCCACACCAGGGCCACCGGCGGATCGATCATCAATGCCAGCGGGCAGCTCGGCGCCCTCATCGCCGGCATCGGCGTGACCGCGGCAATCGCCTCGGGCAGCGGCTGGGGCTCCTCGGTGATGGCGTGGGGCTGCGTGCCGATCCTGCTGTCTGGCCTGGTCATCCTGGGTGCCCGCAATGTGGATCCGCGTGCGGTCCGCACCGACTGATCCACTATCCCGACACCGCAGGGAGCCCCCTGGCTCTTGGACATGACCTGAGCTACAGTATTTACACCAGCAACACCGTTGCTGAGCCGACAACCATTTCGCAGAAGAGTTGGAGACTCCCATGACCGACACGATCGAGACCGCGAACGACATCGAGACCCGCCTCGCCGCCGTGCTGGAGGAGGCTTTCGAGGCCGGCGTCGGCATCTACAACGAGCGCGGATTCAAGCGCCGCGTCGGCTACGGCAACCGCCCCGCCGTGATCCACATCGACCTGGCGAATGCCTGGACCCGCCCCGGTCACCCCTTCACCTGCGCCGGTATGGACACGATCATCCCCAACGTCCAGCGCATCAACGAGGCCGCCCGCGCGAAGGGTGTCCCGGTCTTCTACACCACCAACGTCTACAAGAACCGCGATGCTTCCTCGGGCACCAACGACATGGGCCTGTGGTACTCGAAGATCCCCACGGAGACCCTCCCCGCCGATTCCTATTGGGCGCAGATCGACGACCGCATCGCCCCCGCCGAGGGCGAGGTCGTCATCGAGAAGAACCGCGCCTCGGCCTTCCCGGGCACCAACCTCGAGCTGTTCCTGACCTCCAACCGCATCGACACCCTGATCGTCACAGGAGCGACGGCCGCCGGCTGTGTGCGCCACACGGTCGAGGACGCCCTGGCCAAGGGCTTCCGACCGATCATCCCTCGCGAGACGATCGGTGATCGCGTGCCCGGCGTCGTGCAGTGGAACCTCTACGACATCGACAACAAGTTCGGCGATGTGGAGTCCACCGACGACGTCGTGCGCTATCTCGAGGCTCTTCCGCAGTTCGAGGAGACCGTCCCCAAGACCCTCTCGGATCCTCAGCCCGAGGTCTCGGCACCCGCGGACCCCGCCTGAGCCGACACGGCGCCCTGGCGAAGAGTGGGCCCGAGGACCGACCGGTCCTCGGGCCCACCGTCCGTCCGTGCGCTCTACACTTTCGAGGCGCCCGACCGGGCGCAGTGCGACGACGAGTTCGGAGGGGCTTTCGATGGTGGGCGAGAGGGAGAACAACGAGAAGCAGGGGGCGGCCGCGTCGCTGCTCAACGGTTTCCTGGTGCTCGAGGCATTCTCCGCCTCGGATCGATCGCTGCTCGGTGTCACCGAGATCGCGGAGATCGTCAACCTGCACAAGAGCACCGTCTCCCGCATGCTGGCCGGGCTCGCAGAGGGCGGATACGTCCAGCGGGATGAATCCTCCGGCAGGTACCGCCTCGGACTGGGGATGATCGGCCTGGCCGGTCCGCTGCTCGCGGAGCTCGACATCCGACGCGCGGCCGCCCCGCACCTCGAGGCCATGACGCAGCAGACGCAGGAGACCTCGGCCCTCGCTGTCTGGAACAGCACGGAGGCCATCGTCGTCGAGCAGTACGCGAGCCCACACCAGGTCAAGCACAGCGCCTCGATCGGCACCCGTTACACGCGGCTCGCCAGCTCTTCCGTGCGGGTCTTCCTTGCACCGCTCAGCCCCGAGGATGCCGATCAGCTGTTCGCACGGCACGGCTTCGGCCTGCAGGACTACTTGGGTCCCGAGGACCCCGTGCACGAGGAGCTCGCCCGCGTCCGCGAGCAGGGCGTGGCCGTGAACGACGGAGAGACGACGATGGACGAGTACGGCGTCTCCGCCCCTGTCCACGACTATCGCGGCGAGCTCGTCGGATGCATCACCGCGAGCGCACCGCGCTCCCGAGTCCAGCACACGGGGAGCCACCTTGTGCTGCGCGATGCCGTGATCGAAGCCGCCGCACAGGTCACCGCACGTCTCGGCGGGCAGTCCTCCCCGACGGGGAGCGGAGGTTGAGGGGCGTCGACCCGCTCAGCAGGCCGCGACGACCCCGCGTCCGCCGTCCCAGGCGGCGACGAGACGGACTGCGCCGTCGAGCCCGTCGACCGTGCGAGCGACGGTGAACGTCTCGTCCCCGTCGAGCAGCTCCTCGAGGGTGGGCGCCGTCTCGCCCTCGTCGACCTCGAGCCTCAGCTCCACCGCCTGCGGACGGGTCCCCTCGGGGGTGCCGTCGGGTGCGAAGATCTGGAGCTCCGCCTGCTGCTGGACGCCGGCGAGCGCCCGGGCGAAGCACTCGATCGCCAGCTCGTCCTCGAGGCCGTCGTAGACGTAGCGGGTGCCCAGCACCGAGTGGTCCATCGTGGTCACCAGCTGCGCCGCGGGGTCCTCGAGCGGCGCGCCCCGGTAGGTCAGCGGCAGGTGGTAGATGCTCTCCCCCACCCGCACGAGATGGCATTCCACGCCGACCTCGCCGGTCGGGTCGTCGAAGCGGTAGGCGCCGAGCACCTGGAGCTCTCCGTCCTCCCCCCAGGGGCGGGAGGTGAGCAGCTGTCGCAGCACCTCGCGCTTCGTCGGGCTGAGCTCGGCCTGGTAGATGATCGCCATGTCCCCAACGTAGTCCCCCGACGTGCCGCGACACGCATGAGAGCGTCCACATCAGGGGTTCACCGAGATCTCATCGGGAGTTCATAGGGTGTCCGAAATGACCGACCCCGCCGCCGTGCGCACCGCAGACGCACGCGCCACCGACACCGTCACTCCCGACGAGGCCGACTTCCGCCCGCTCTCACTCCCCCGCATCGCCGCCCGCCTGACCGCCGTGGCGGTGGTGATCATCCTCGTCGCGCTCGCGACGCTGCTGGCCCATCAGCGCACCACCGGCGTCACGTCGCAGAACTTCCACACCGTGTTCTGGTACTTCGACGTGGGGCGCGAGTACAACATGGCGACCTGGTACAACTCCGGCCTCTGGCTGCTGCTGGGCGGGCTCGCGGCGATGATCGCCCTGGCCGGGCCGTCCTTCCGTCGCTCCTGGTGGCTGCTGGCGGTGGTGGCGCTGCTCGCCTCGGTCGACGAGTACCTCGAGATCCACGAGCGCTTCGACGTGCCTGGCGACCGGCTCGCGGCGCTGCTGCCGTTCGACGTCGGGTTCACCTGGGTCCTCGTCGGCGCGCCGATCGCGCTGGTGATCGGGCTGCTCCTGCTGCGCCTGGGGCTCTCGCTCCCCCGCCGGGCGCAGATCGGGATCCTGCTGGGCGGGGCGCTGTTCCTGGTGGGCGCGGTCGGGGTGGAGACCCTGAACGGCCGTCATCTGGCGGCATCGGACTGGATCGTGGACAACCGCTACATCTACGGCACGATGATCGAGGAGCTGCTGGAGATGAGCGGGATCGCCCTCGCGCTCGCGGCCCTGATCAGCCTCTTCCAGCACGATGCTGCGAGCGGCCACTACCGGCTCGATCCGGCGGTGCAGCGGAGGGCTCCGCGCCGGCCAGGCGCGCCATGAGTGTCGCGCCGATGCAGGCGGGCACCACCACGTGGGCCGTCCGGGTCGCCGGCGGTCAGAGCAGCGGGATCAGGTCGCGCAGCGAGTGGATGCGGCGCGCCCCTGGCGCCTCGAGCGGGATCCCGGGGGTCTCCAGCAGCACGCCCTCGACCCCGGCGGCCCGCGCGGCCTCGACGTCGGCCGGCCGGTCCCCCACCGCGAGGCACTCCGCCGCCGTCAGCCCGTGCCGGGCCAGCAGGTCGAGCATCATGTCGGGGGCGGGCTTGCGGGGGTGGCCGTCGGGTGCGCACACCATGTCGTCGATCTCGAGGCCGTGCGCGGCGAGCAGGGCGGCGGCGCTCGCGCGATCGCGATGTGTCGCCACGAGATCCAGCCCGCCGCGCTCGCGCACGGCCACCAGCACCTCCCGGGCGCCGTCCTTCAGCGGCGGGGCCCTGCGCGCCCACTGCTCCTTCGTCGCCTCGTAGGCGGCGCGCAGGCGCGCCTCGGTCACCTCATGGCGGGCGGCGAGCTCGGTGATCGCCTCGGAGCTGGAGCGCCGGGTCAGCACCGCGACCTCGTGCAGCAGCCCCTGGTCCGGCTCCGCGCGCAGCGCCCCGGCGAGCGCCCGGTCGACGTCCGGATAGGTGTCCACGAGCGTGCCGCCGAGGTCCCAGATGAGCGCGCGCATGGCCCCAGTGTGTCAGCCCGGCCCGCCGGGCCGGGGCGGTGGTTCACTGGTGCGGTGCCTCTGCTCGCCGAACTCACCCAGCTCTCCGCCCTGACCCTCGTCCTGCTCATCGGGGCCGCTTTCGTGGCCGGCTGGGTGGATGCGGTCGTCGGCGGCGGCGGGCTGATCCAACTGCCTGCGCTGCTGACCGCCATGCCGTCCGACGCCTCCAGCGGCGCCGTGCTCGGCACGAACAAGATCGCCTCCGCCGCGGGGACGGCGGTGTCCTCCTGGACCTACGTCCGACGGATCACCCCGGTCGCCGCGACCGCGGGGCCGCTGGTGGTGTGCGCGCTGGGCGGGAGCGCGGCCGGGGCGGCGCTGGCGAGCCTGATTCCGAAGCCCTGGCTGACCCCGATCGTGCTGGTCGCCCTGCTCCCCGTCGGCGCGTACACGCTGATGAAGCCGTCGATGGGGCTCGAGCACGCCCCGCGCCACCAGGGCCGCTCCCATCTGCTGCGCGCGGGCGGGATCGGGGCGGGCGTCGGCATGTACGACGGGATCCTCGGCCCCGGCACCGGCAGCTTCTTCATCATCCTGATGGTCTCCCTGCTGGGCTACGGCTTCCTCGAGGCGAGCGTCCACGCGAAGCTCGCGAACCTCACCACCAATGTCGGGGCGCTGCTGGTCTTCGGGCTGCAGGGCCAGGTGTGGTGGCTGCTGGGCGGCGTGCTGGCGATGGCGAACCTCAGCGGCGGCTTCCTCGGCGCGAGGCTCGCGCTGCGCCTGGGATCGCGCTTCGTGCGGATCGTGTTCCTGGTGGTGACCGGGGCGCTCGCGGCGCGGCTCGCCGCGGACACGGCCCTGATGCTGCTGTGAGGTGCACCAACTCCGGCCCGTCTGCGCCGAGGGCGGAATAGTTCCGACGGAGGCGCCGTTGACCAGGAGGTCACCCACCCGCGGCCCGCCGAGGCCGTCCTGTCGCCCTGGAGGTCATGATGGATCCGACGACCCTGTTCAGCTACGAGCGCCATGTCGACTCGCGCGCCCTGCACGGCAGGACGCTGCTGGTCACCCTCGGAGCCTTCACCGATGCGGGCGATGCGCAGCGGCTCCTGGACGATCACCTGCTCAACACGCTCTCCAGCCGTGTCGTGGGACGGCTGGACATGGACCAGGTCCACGACTACGCCGGACGCCGCCCCGAGGTCACGCTGCAGCTGGATCACTTCGACGACTACGAGAAGCCCGAGATCCTGCTGCACGAGGTGACCGACGAGCGGGGGGAGACCTTCTTCCTGCTCACCGGGCCGGAGCCGTCCTTCCAGTGGGAGCGCGTCGCGAGCGCGCTGCGGATCGTGGTCGAGCAGCTCGGCATCGAGCGGACCCTGCTGCTGCAGGGCTTCCCCGCCCCGGTCCCCCACACCCGGGAGCTGCCCGTGACCCGCTTCGCCGGCGACCCGGAGTCGATCGCGGTGCGCCGCACCATGCCGGGCACCTTCCGTCTCCGTGCCCCGTTCACGGCGCTGCTGACGATGCGTCTGGCCGAGGGCGGGCACGACGTGGTGGGCCTGACCGCGCACGTGCCCCAGTACCTCCACGAGATGTCCTTTCCCGACGCCGCGATCGCGCTGCTGACCGCGGTCGGCGAGGAGAGGGGGCCCCGGATCGCGGCCGACGCGCTCGAGGCGCAGGCGCTCCCCGTGCGCGAGGCGATCGCCGCCCAGATCGAGGCCCAGCCGGCGCTGCAGGAGATGGTCGCCGGGTTCGAGCAGCGCTACGACCGGATGATCACCTCCGGGGCCGGCTCCGTCGTGCCCAGCGCCGAGGACATCGCCGCCGAGGTCGAGGAGTACCTGGCGAGCTTCGAGACCGAGGGCGGGCAGGCGCCCGAGGGCTCCGCCGAGCAGTCGACGCAGGACACGGCCGGGTCGAGGGACGGCGAGGGCTCGCCCGGCTCCAAGGGGAGCGCGGGTTCCGAGGGGCCGACGGGGATCGACGGATCGACGGATCCCGAGGACCCCTCCGGGCCGGAGACGCCGCGGGCCTGAGCGGCAGCGGCGGGCCCTGTGCTCAGCGCAGCGCTCGCCGCTCCCCCGGCCGCTCGCGCGGCAGCTCCGGATCGACCACGGCGGTGACCTGGATGCCGGTGAGCGCGACGTCCCCGGCGAGGGTGGTCATGAAGGCCGTGTCCGCGGCGTCCTGACCTGTGGCGATGCGCACCATGGAGGCGCGCGGCGCGAGATGCGTCGCGTCGACCACCAGCCACTCCCCCTTGACCAGCGCCTCGACCACGAGGTGGAAGTCCATCGGGCTCAGACCCGGCGCGTACACCGAGGCGCAGCGCGCCGGGATGCCCGCCGCGCGCAGCAGCGTCGCGGTGAGATGGGCGAAGTCCCGGCACACTCCGCGCCGGGTGACGAAGATGCTGCGGGCCGAGTCGGTGATCGTGCTCGACCCTGGCACGTAGTCCAGGTGGCCGTGCACCCAGTCCACGACCGCGTCGAGGGCCTCGATCCCCTCCCGCTCCCCCACGATCTCCTGGGCGCTGCGGGTGAACTCGTCGACCTCGCAGTAGCGGGAGGGACGCAGGTGCAGCACCGAGTCCGCCTCGAGCACCCGCGGCGCGGGCGCCTCGCCGATGCCGCGCGCGTCGTAGACGATCTCCACCTCCCCGGCGGGCAGGTCGTGCAGGACGTGGAGGCGGCTGCCGAAGCGGTCCCGGGTCTCCGTCACCGGATGCTCGGCCCCGCCCGCGCGCACGCTGAGCGTCTCCTCCGCCGCCGGGGCGTCCGAGACCGCGACCAGCAGTGCGACGTCCGTCCCCTCCTGGACCTCGGCTCTCATCCATGCGCGCACATGACGTTCCATGCCCCCAGTCTCCGGCATCGGCGGATGCCCGGCGGGCGGCCGGCGCCTTTGCCCGGACGTGATCAGCGACATAGGGTGGTGAGCCGGGGCCATCGGTGCCGGAGCATCGCACAGACGCGGCGCGGTCCACCCGCGCTCCCGCGGTGCTGCCGAGCAGGCCGCGCCCTCGCGGGCATCCGCCCGGCCATGACCCGTCGTCCGAAGGAGCCCCTGTGCCCGAGACCCCCGCCCGTCCGCTCGGCGTCGCCCTGATCGGCTACGCCTTCATGGGCCGCGCCCACTCCCAGGCCTGGCGCACCGTCGGCGCCGCCTTCGACGTGCCGCCGATCGCGCGCCGCGTGATCGTGGGACGGGACGAGCAGGCCGTCGCGGAGGCGGCGCGCCGGTTGGACTGGGAGGAGCACGCCACCGACTGGCGCGAGGCGATCACGAGGGACGACGTCGACATCGTCGACATCTGCACCCCCGGCTTCCTCCACGCCGAGATCGCGGTCGCCGCGCTCGAGGCCGGCAAGCACGTGCTGTGCGAGAAGCCGCTGGCGAACGACCCGGCCGAGGCGGAGCGCATGGTCGAGGCCGCCCGCACCGCGCGCGAGCGCGGACAGATCGCCGCCCTCGGCCACACCTACCGCCGCGTGCCCGCCCTCACCCACGCCCGCGATCTCGTCGCCGCCGGCCGGCTCGGTGAGATCCGCCAGATCCGCGCCTCCTACCTGCAGGACTGGCTCGTGGACGCCGAGGCCGGGATGACCTGGCGGCTGCGGAAGGAGACCGCGGGCTCCGGCGCGCTCGGCGACATCGGCTCCCACGCGATCGACCAGATCCAGTACGTCACCGGGCAGCAGGTCACCGCGGTGCGCGGCCGGCTCGCGACGATGGTCCCCGAGCGTCCGGGCCCCGACGGCCCCGAGCCCGTCACGGTCGACGACGCCGCCTGGGCCACCCTCGAGCTCGACGGCGGCGCGATCGCATCCCTCGAGGCCACCCGCATGGCCACCGGTGCGAAGAACGAGCTCGCCCTGGAGGTGTACGGCACGAAGGGCGCGCTGCGCTTCGACCTCGAGCGCCTGGACGAGCTGTGGGTCCTCGACGCCACCGCACCGGTCGCCGAGCAGGGCTTCGCCCGGGTGCTCGTCACCGAGCCCGAGCACCCCTATCTCGAGGGCTGGTGGCCGCAGGGCCACATCCTGGGCTGGGAGAACGCCTTCACGAACCAGGCCCGCGACCTGCTGCTGGCCGTCCGGGACCGCGACCCCGCCGCCTACTCCCCCGACTTCGAGGACGGGCTCGCCCTCCAGCGGATCCTCGACGCCGTCATCGCCTCCCACCGGGCCGACGGCGCGACCGTCCGCCTCTGACCCCTCGCACGCCACCCTCACCGACGAGAAGGAGCAACGCCGCCATGGCGCACCCCCACACCCTGTTCACCGGCCAGTGGGCCGATCTCACCCTCGAGGAGGTCGCGGAGCTCGCGGCCGGCTGGGGCTATGACGGTCTCGAGATCGCCGTCTCCGGCGAGCACCTCGACGCGAGCCGCTGGGACGACGAGGCCTACATCGCCGAGCGGCTCGGGATCCTGGAGAAGCACGGGCTGAAGGTCTGGACGATCTCCAACCACCTCAAGGGCCAGGCGATCTGCGACGACCCGATCGACTTCCGCCACCAGGCGATCGTCGGCCCCGCCGTGTGGGGCGACGGCGATCCGGAGGGCGTGCGGCAGCGCGCCGCCGAGGACATGAGGAACACCGCCCGCCTCGCGCAGAAGCTCGGAGTGGACACGGTCGTCGGCTTCACCGGCTCGAAGATCTGGAAGTACGTGGCGATGTTCCCGCCCGTCGGCCAGGACGTCATCGACGAGGGCTACCAGGACTTCGCCGACCGCTGGAACCCGATCCTCGACGTCTTCGAGGAGTGCGGGGTCCGCTTCGCGCACGAGGTCCACCCCTCCGAGATCGCCTACGACTACTGGACCACGAAGCGCACCCTCGAGGCGATCGGGCACCGGGAGTCCTTCGGCCTGAACTGGGACCCCTCCCACTTCATGTGGCAGGAGATCGACCCGGTCTCCTTCGTCACCGACTTCGCCGACCGGATCTACCACGTGGACTGCAAGGACATCAGGGTGCGCACCACCGGGCGCAACACCCGCCTCGGCTCGCACCTGCCGTGGGGCGATCCGCGGCGCGGCTGGGACTTCGTCTCCTTCGGCCGCGGGGACGTGCCGTGGGACGCGGCGTTCCGGGCGCTGCGCTCGATCGGCTACGAGGGCCCGATCTCCATCGAGTGGGAGGACGCCGGGATGGACCGCCTGCACGGCGCGAAGGAGGCGCTCGAGCGGCTGCGCGGCCTGGACTACCCGGTCTCGGAGCAGTCCTTCGACGCGGCCTTCAGCAACCAGGGATGAGCCGCGTGCGCAGAGCCGGGGACCGCGCCGGCGCAGACCGCGAGTGCGATGAGCGCGAGGCCCTCGCGGCGAGCTTCGCCGCGCTCGGCCCCGAGGCACCGACGATCCTGCCCGGCTGGGACGCGGAGGACCTCCTGGAGCACCTCGTGCTGCGGGAGTCCGCCCCGCACCTGGTCGTCGGGCCGCGCCTGCCCGGCCCGCTCGGCCGACGAGCCCGCGAGACGCGGGAGAGCCGGCGGGGTCGCCCGTGGACGGAACGGGTCGAGGACTTCCGGCGGGGCCCCGGCCCGCTCTCCTTCGCCGGACGGATGGACCGGCTGAGCGGCCAGGCCGAGCTGCTCATCCACCACGAGGACCTGCGCCGGGGCCGGCACGGCTGGGAGCCGCGCCGTCCGGATGCGGAGCGGGATCGGGCGGCGTGGCGGGCCGTGGGCCTGATGGCGCCGCTGGCGATGCGGATCCGGGCCGATGTCACGCTCGTCTCCCCGCTGGGCGGGCGGCGGCTGCGCTCCCGCGGCGCCGAGGGGAGCCTGCGCGTGCACGGCGAGCCGCTCGAGCTGCTGCTGTGGGTGACGGGCCGCGACGAGGTCGCGCGGGTGCGGATCCACGGGGACTCCGGCGGCAGGCGGGCGCTCACGGCGGGGCGCCGCGGGCTCTGAGCGCGCTTGGCGCCGTCGGCCTGCTCAGCGCTCGAGCAGGAACAGGCGCGGGTGGTGGCCCTTCTGGAAGAAGCGGTGCTCGCCGACGCGGCGCCAGCCCGCGGCGCGCTGCTCGAGGACGCGCTGCATGCGGGTGATCTCGTGGGTGAGCACCCCGAGCCGGGCGCTGGGCGCGGCGAGCTCCGCGGCGCGCTCGAGCAGCGCCGCGAGGAGGTCCTCGTTGCTCTCGTGCTCGCCGTGGAGGGTGCCCCAGGGCGGGTTGGTGACCAGGCGGGTGAAGCCTCCCTCGAGCTCCGCGGTCAGCACATCGCCCTCGACCCAGTCGATGCGGCCTCTGCGCCGGGCCGCGCGCTGGTGCCGGCGTGCCGCGTCCAGCGCCCCGGGATCGAGGTCCACGCCCACGGCGCGGACCGGTGCCGCCCGGTGCAGCTGCTCGACGAGGAAGGTGCCCGAGCCGCAGGTCATGTCCAGCAGGGAGTCCTGCGCGCCGACGTCCAGGAGGCCCAGCACGGTCGCGGCGATGGTGGCGTTGACGGCGCCGGGGTAGTCGACCTCGCGCCATGCCCGGGTCGCGAGCGGGCGCGGCGTGGTGCGCAGCAGCACCTGCCAGGTACCGGGCGCGGCGCCGCGGCGCACCCGGGCGACGAGGTCCCCGTCGGCGTCGTCGATCGGGAGATCGGCGAGCTCGGCGAGGGCGGCGGCCAGGCGTCGCATCTCCGGCGTCCCGGCACCCGCCGCCTCCAGGCGCAGCCCGTGGAACACCTGGCGGGGCCGTTGCCGGCGCAGGTCCTGGAGCAGCTCGGCGAGCCGCTGCTGCACGGAGGTCTCCAGCAGCTCCCGGGGGCGGCGCGCGGGGACCGTGAGCGAGGTCGAGGCGGCGACGACGTGGCGCAGGGAGCGGACGGCGTCGAGATCGTCGGTGCGCAGCGTCAGCTCCGTCGCGGAGACGGTGCGCACGGCACCGAGCTCTCGGGCCTCGGCGAGGGCGCTGGCGGCGCATCCCTCGAGCACCTCGAGCACGAGGTCGTGGGTCAGCTGCGTCATCGGGGTCCCTCCGGGGGCGGGGTGCGGGTGGCCACGGCAGGTTACCGCTCGTCGCGGCACCGAGGAGCCTGCCCGGGTCGGTAGACTGCGGGGGTGTTCATCGTGAGTGTGTGTTCCCTGAAGGGCGGCGTCGGCAAGACGTCCGTGACCCTGGGCCTGGCCTCTGCCGCCCTGCACCAGGGGGTGAACGCGCTCGTCATCGATCTCGACCCCCAGGGCGACTCGACGCTGGGCCTGCTCGGGGAGCCGGCCTCCACGCTCGACATCGCCGAGGTGCTCTCCTCCCCGCGCACGGAGACGATCGATCGTGCGATCATCCCCACGCCGTGGTCGAAGGACGCCGCCTCGCACCTCGACATCATCCCGGGCACCAGCCGCTCCGCGGTGATGGACTCCCCCGCGCTGAACCAGAAGGACGTGGGCCGGCTGCACCAGGCGCTGGACAAGCGCACCCACCAGTACGACCTGGTCATCATCGACTGCCCGCCCTCCCTCAACGGGCTCACGCAGATGGCGCTGGCCGCCTCCGATCGCTCCCTCGTGGTGGCCGAGCCGGGCTTCTTCGCGGTCACCGCCGCGGACCGCGCGCTCAAGCTCGCCGCCGAGATGCACGAGGAGGGCATCGCCCCGCGGCTGCAGCCCCTGGGGCTCGTGGTGAACCGCTACCGTCCGCGCTCGGTCGAGCACCAGTACCGCCTGGCCGAGCTGCGCGACCTCTTCGGCGACTCGGTCCTGGACCCGGTCATCGAGGAGCGGGTGGGCCTGCAGCAGGCGCAGGGCGGCGCGGTCCCGCTGCACCTCTACGAGGGCGCCTCCGGCGCGCGCCTCACCGAGGACTTCGACGCGCTGCTGCGCACCGTGATGGACTCGCGCCAGAACTCCTGAGCGCTCCTCCCCCGCGCGGGCCCCGGAGTCTGCGCGGGACAAGTCGGCTGCGGAGCTCGTCGCCCTCGCCGGGCTCCTCGGGCCCGCCCGTGACCTCGGCACCGCACAGCACCAGCACGATCACCGCACGAGAGAACGGCGGGACCCCTTCCCCGAGGGTCCCGCCGTTC
>NZ_KV788636.1:40549-61507 GCF_001807385.1 Brachybacterium sp. HMSC06H03
CCCCGCCGTTCTCGTCGGTGGTGGTGCGGGCGGCGCTCAGCCGGCCTGGCGGGAGCGGCGGCGCGCCGCGAGCTCGTCCTGGAGGGCGAGCGCCGCGTCGTCGGCCGGGTCGACGCCGGGCAGCACGGCGAGGTCGTTCTCGACCTCGCGCCACACGCGGCCGACGGCGATGCCGAACACGCCCTGGCCGCCCTGGACCAGGTCGAAGACGTCCTCGGCGGAGGTGCACTCGTAGACGGAGGCGCCGTCGCTCATCAGGGTGATGCCGGCGAGGTCGTCGATGCCGCGCTCACGAAGAGCTGCGACTGCGATGCGGATCTGCTGGAGGGACACGCCCGTGTCGAGCAGGCGCTTGACCACCTTGAGCACGAGGATGTCGCGAAAGCCGTAGAGGCGCTGGCTGCCGGAGCCGTGGGCCGCGCGCACGCCGGGCTCGACCAGGCCGGTGCGGGCCCAGTAGTCCAGCTGGCGATAGGTGATGCCGGCGGCCTTGCACGCGGCGGGGCCGCGATAGCCGAGCTCGCCAGGGGTGTCCACCACGTCGTCGAAGAGCACGCCCTGGGCGGGCTCCGCGGGGACGGTGGACTGCTCAGTGCGATCATCGCCTCGGGTGGCGTTCACGTCTACCTCCGGGTTCCGGCTCTCAGAGGGGGAAGGATGAGAGCGCCCGCCCAGAGTAGCGCGAAGTTCCCCCTCTCCGGTACCAACGCGCCGCGCGAAGGTCACGGAGAGGTGACGGGTGAGGTGCCAGGAGCCCGGTGCGCTCAGACCTCCCGCAGCTTCGTGCGCAGCATCGCGCCGTGCAGGGTGATCATCGACTCGCCGAGGTCGCGGGCGAAGTCCTCCGCCTCGCCGCGCGCCGCGGCGTCCCCCGCCCGGGAGCGAGGCCGGACCACGGAGCGGATCATGTGCGCCTCCCGCTCGGCGGCGGTGCGCAGCATCACCAGGTGGCGCGGGTGCAGGCCCTCGTCGGCGAGGTCGCGGGCCGCGGTGACGATCTCGAGCTCGGTGGTGCCGTAGAAGAGCACGTCGTCCGTCAGGAAGCCGTACTGCTCCAGCTCGACGAGGAAGTCCTCCTCCACCCCCGCCTCGCGGGCGAGGCCGCGCCGGTCCAGCCGCACCGGCTGGAGGGTGGAGCTGGGGCCGGGCCGGGAGGCGATCGAGGTGACCTCGGAGTCGACGCCGTGCTCGAGCAGATGCTCCTTGATGACCTTCAGCGGCCAGAACCGGTCCCGCTGCGCGCGCAGCACGAACCGCAGTCGGTCCACGTCCTCGCGGCTGTACTTGCGATAGCCGGCGGGGGTGCGTGCGGGTGCGATGAGGCCCTCGGACTCCAGGTAGTGGAGCTTGGAATGGGCGAGGTCGGGGAACTCGTCCCGCAGCATCTCGAGCACCTGGCCGATGCTCATGCGTGCGGCGGCGGTGGAGCCCGGCCTGCGCGAGGCGGCGGCCGGCATCGGGTCAGACCGTCCCGGGGAACGGGTGGTACGTCAGGCGGTACTTGCCGATCTGCACGTCCTGGCCGACGTGGAGCCGCGCCTCGTCGACGCGGTCCTTGCCCACGTAGGTGCCGTTGAGCGAGCCGAGGTCGCGCACCAGGAAGCCGTCTCCGTCACGCACGAAAGCTGCATGCTTGCGCGAGACCGTGACGTCGTCGAGGAAGATCTCGCTCTTGGGGTGGCGCCCCGCGACCGTGGTCTCGGAGTCCAGCAGGAAGCGGGCGCCGAGGTTCGGGCCCTTCCGCACGATCAGCAGCGCACTGCGCGGGGGGAGGTTCTCGATCGCCCGACGATCCTGCGAGGACAGGCCGGGCTCGGCGTCCTCGAGGGGGTCGCTGGGCGAGATCGCGCTCAGCTTCGACGTGTGGTCGAGATTGGCGTCGTTCCACTCGGTGTTCCCTGACACCTCACACCCCTTCCTGTCCTGCTGCGACCCTGCGTCGTGGCGGTGCAGGCCGCCGCTGGTCCATTCTCGCACGTCCATGGCGCCCACCGGGGGTTCCTTCCCTCCAGCACGTCAGGATTTGACGATCACTTGACCACCCGGGAGTGCTCGGGGGCGCTGAGGTCCACGGTCGCCTCGATCCGGACCTCGTCCTCGGCGGCCGCGGAGAGCGTCCCGCCGTCGCCCGAGACCGAGTCGGCCGCGCCGCCGGGGATCCGCAGCGCGGGCTCCATCACGGCGGGATCGCCGATCGCCTTCAGCTTGTAGGGCGCACGGATCGGCCGGCCGTCCACGAGCAGCCCCCCGTCGGGCGCGGTGGTGATCGAGGTGGAGGCGACCACGCGCACGTCGCCTATCTGCACCACCTCGGCGCCGGCGTTGCGCAGCTCCTGCAGCACGCCCAGCAGGGTCGAGGCGCGCACGCCCTGCCCCGGGTCCGCGATCGAGACGACGATCCCGCGTCCCTGGGCGGGGGCGGTGCCGGCCAGGATCTCGAGGTCGGCGAGCCGCTGCTCGGCAGCGTCCTGCGCGGCGATGTCGCCCTCGCGCCCCGAGCGGAGGGTCTCCAGGGTGCGCTCGAGCTCGGCATTCTCGAGCTCGAGGTCCGAGGCGTGGCGGCCGGACTCGTCCAGCAGGCGCACCAGCTCCTGCTGCGTCGCCCCCTCGAGGGATTCGTCGTTGCGGCCCATCTGCGCGGCGATCGACACGCCGAGCAGCAGGCACAGCAGTCCCACGATCACCTGGGTGACGGTGGCCTGCGGCCGGAGGGTGTCCTTCAGCCTGTGCCACACGATCCGCTGCTGGTCCCGGCTGGTCGGGGTGCGGGTGCCGTCGCTCATGACCGGAACAGGAGCCGCCGGATGGCGGCCGCGTTGGAGAAGATCCGGATGCCGAGCACGACGATCACGGCGGTGGAGAGCTGGGAGCCGACCCCGAGCTGGTCCCCCAGGAACACCAGGAACGCGGCGATCAGCACGTTGAACAGGAACGAGGTGATGAACACGTGGGCGTCGAAGGCGCCGTCGAGGCTCGCACGCAGACCGCCCGCGAGGGTGTCCAGCGCCGCCACCACGGCGATCGGGAGATAGGGCTGCAGGCCGGCGGGGACGTCGGGCTGGACGACGACGCCCAGCACGATGCCCACCACCAGGCCGAGGATGGCGATCACGGGGTGTCCTCCTGGTCCTCGCCGCTCTCGGCGGCGCTGTCGGGGGTCGGGTCGCGGACGTCCGCGGGCGCGGACCCGGCGGGGTTCTCGAGCACGGAGGCCTCGCGCAGGGTGCCCTGGGCGCGGGCGGGGGTGGAGAGCTCCTCCCCCGTCGTCCAGGTCAGGCCGATGCCGTAGCGGGTCGAGATCTCGGAGAGGTACTCGCCCGTCTCCGCCTCCTCGACCCCGGCGCGCAGCTGCTCGGGATCGCCGAGCGCGGTGATCTCGTAGGGCGGGGAGAGCGGGCGGAAGTCGACGAGCACCGCCGAGCCGGCGGTGCGGATCGCGGTGGTCTCGGTGACGCGCTGGCCGTTGACGGAGATCGCCTCGGCACCGGCGGCCCAGAGGCCGTTCACGGCGATCTGCAGGTCGCCGTCGGTCACCCGGTTCACGGTGCCCGGGCCCGCGCCGGGGCGGGAGGGCAGCGGGGCGGAGTCGTCGAGGGTCAGCTGCACGCCCGGGCCGGTCAGCGACACGCCGTAGCCCGCGCGCTCGTACTCGCCGATCCGCTCCGCGGAGCTGCCGTCGGCGGTGTCGAGGACCTCTTCCTGCGCCTCGAGGATCTGCTGCTCGAGGAGTGTGCGGCGATCCTCGAGCAGGTCGGTCTCGGCGCGCACCTCGCGCACCTCCTCCTCGAGCAGGGCGCGGGGGCTGTCAGCGCCGGCGGCCTCCTGCCGCAGGTCGACCACGGAGACGGCGACCGCGAAGCCGAGCAGCACGGCCAGCAGCAGGGTGACGGCGCGCATGCGGCGGTTGTCGGGCGGCGTGGCCGACTCCAGCGGATGCTCGTCCTCCCGCAGCGGGTCGACCGAGTAGGGGTCCGCGGTCAGCGCGCGCAGGAGGGAGGTCGGCGAGTACGGGGTCTCGCCGTGGGGAGTCGCGCGCTCCTCCCCCCGTCGCATCCGTCGCTCAGCCATGCCTGGAGTGTAGGAGCTGGGCGAGACCGACGCGCCCGACGACCACCGCCCGGCGCGTCTATCCCATGGGTGCCGCAGATCCGCGCTACGCCACGGGTGCCGCAGGTCACGCCCCTCTCGATTCGCTCCAGCGCTCGGAGCGGGGTACTGTATTCCTCGGTCCTCCGGTGACGGAGGGTCTCGGGCTGTGGCGCAGCTTGGTAGCGCACTTGACTGGGGGTCAAGGGGTCGCAGGTTCAAATCCTGTCAGCCCGACCGAGAGAAGGCCGCCGACCAGTGGGAACACCGGTCGGCGGCCTTCATCATGTCCGGCCCTCGGGGCGCCGGGTGTCATGCGGTGGTCACGACGTCGGGCACCGCCGGGGGCTCGACCTCCCGTCGCGAGGGTGCGAGGGCGAGGACCAGCAGCGAGAGCCCGATCCCGGCGATCCCGAGCCAGCCGAGCAGCGGCAGCCTCTCCCCGACGACGATCACGGCCAGCACGGCGGCGACCGCCGGCTCGGCGAGGGTGAGGGTCGTCGCCGTGCTCGCGGAGATCCGGGTCAGGCCGAGGCCGAACAGCACGTAGCCGAGGAACATCGGCACGAGCGCCATGTAAGCGCCGACGGTGAACGCCTGCGGGGAGGCGAGCAGCGGGGCGCCGGTGAGCGCGAGCACGGGCAGGAGCGCCAGTCCACCGAGACCGAAGACCGAGCCCATCGCGGCGGCGCGGCCGATCCCGTGGCCCATCAGGCGGTGCGCGCTCCAGGAGTAGAGCGCGTAGGTCACTCCGGCGAGCAGCCCGAGTCCCACGCCCGCGAGCATGCCGGCCGTGTCGGCGGCGGCGTCGTGCATCGTCGCGGCGCGCAGCATTGCCATGCTCGCCCGTCCGGTCCTCGTCGATGCGCTGACCCGCCTATCCACCCGGTGCCGCTCGCCGTGGCGGACCCGTGCGCCGCACTCCCCGCAGCGCTCTCCTACACTCGGGCCATGACCTCAGCGCATCCCTCCCCCTCCTCTGCCCGCCGCTACGTGATGACCTTCGTGTGCGAGGACCGCCCCGGCATCGTGCACGCGATCACCGGAGCGATCGTCGAGGCCGGCGGCAACATCGTCGAGAGCCGCCAGTTCGAGAGCGGCGACTCCCACCGCTTCTACATGCGCGTAGAGATCCTCACCGACGCGTCCCTGGACGAGGTGCGCGCCGCGCTCGCCGCACCGATCGAGAGCTTCGGGATCGAGGCGGAGATCGACGAGGTGGGTCGCCCTGTGCGCACCCTCGTGCTCACCTCGAAGTCGACCCACTGCCTGAACGACCTGCTGTTCCAGACCTCGATCGGCAACCTCCCGATCGAGGTGCCGCTCGTGATCGCGAACCACGACACCCCGGCCCGGTACGCCGAGTTCCACGGCGTCCCCTTCGAGCACCGTCCCGTGACCTCCGCCGAGGAGAAGGCGGCCTTCGAGGACCGGGTGCGCGAGGCGGTCGTCGAGCACGACATCGAGCTCGTGGTCCTGGCCCGCTACATGCAGATCCTCTCCCCCGAGCTGAGCGCCGAGCTCTCCGGGCGCTGCATCAACATCCACCACTCCTTCCTGCCCGGGTTCAAGGGCGCGAACCCGTACCGCCAGGCCTACGCCCGCGGCGTGAAGCAGATCGGGGCGACCGCCCACTTCGTCACCGACGACCTCGACGAGGGCCCGATCATCGAGCAGGAGGTCATCCGCGTGGACCACACCCGCTCCCCGCAGGAGCTCATGGCGATCGGTCAGGACACCGAGGTGCGCACCCTGCGCGAGGCCGTGGGACTGTTCGCGCAGCGCCGGGTCCTGCTGGACGGCTCGCGCACCATCGTCTTCCGCTGAGCGGCGCGGCACGGATCTCCCGCCGCACCGCAGAGCACGACGGGATCCGCCGCACGTGACATCCTGAAGGGGCCGCACCGCGCGAGCGGTGCGGCCCCTTCGTCGTCCAGGTCCCTCAGCCCCGGGCCGGCCCCACCCAGACCTGCTGGGCGTTGACGAACTCCCGGATCCCGTGCGGGCCGAGCTCCCGCCCGTAGCCGGAGCGCTTGATGCCGCCGGAGGGCAGGCGCGGATCGGTCTTGACGATCCCGTTGACGCTCACCTGCCCCGCCTCGATCCGACGCGCCATCGCCTCGCCGCGGGAGGTCTCGGTCCAGATGCTCGCGCCGAGCCCGTACGGGGTGTCGTTGGCGAGGGAGAGGGCGTGCTCGGCGTCCTCGGCGACCATCACAGAGGCGACCGGGCCGAAGGTCTCCTCGGTGCAGGCGCTCATCCCGGCCTCGACCCCGGTCAGCAGCGTGACGGGATAAAAGAAGCCCTCCCCCGTCGGCATCTCGCCGCCCAGGACGAGCTCCGCCCCCGCCTCGACGGAGGTGGTGACCTGGCGGTGGAGGTTCTCCCGCAGCTCGGCGCGGGCGATCGGGCCCACCTGCGTGGTCTCCTCGCGCGGGTCGCCGACGACGAGCGCCGCGAGCTGCGCGGCGAGCAGCTCGACGAAGCGGTCGTGGACGGGCCGCTCGACGATGACCCGCTTCGCGGCGATGCAGGACTGGCCGGCGTTGATGATGCGGGAGAGCGCGGCGACCCGCGCGGCCTCCTCGAGGTCGGCATCCGCCAGGACGAGGCAAGGGTCCGAGCCGCCGAGCTCGAGCACGGCGGGCTTGATCTCGCTCGCCGCGATCGAGGCGACGACGGCGCCGGCCCGGTCCGAGCCGGTGAAGGACACCGCCTGGATGCGCGGGTCGCGGATCACCTGCTCGACGTCGGCGGTCGCGGCGTGGAGGGTCTGGAACACCCCCTCCGGGGCGCCGACGGCGCGGAACGCCTCCTCGACCGCGGCCGCGCAGCCGGGGACGTGGGGATCGTGCTTCATCACCGCCGTGTTCCCCGCCATGAGCGCGGGGGCGGCGAAGCGGAAGGCGAGCCAGAACGGGGCGTTCCACGGCAGCACCCCCAGCACGGTCCCCAGCGGCAGGTGCTGGACGTAGGAGGAGCTCGCATCGGAGGCGATGTGCTCGTCGGCGAGATAGTCGGCGCCGTGGGCGGCGTAGTGCTCGGCCGCCCATGCCGCCTTGGCCACCTCGCCGCGGGCCTCGCCGATCGGCTTGCCCATCTCCTCGGTCATCAGCGGCGCGAGCTCCTCGACGTGCCCGCGCAGGTGGGCGGCGACGGCCTCCAGCAGCGCGGCCCGCTCCTCGAAGGAGGTCTCGCGCCAGGCGAGGAAGGAGCTGCGGGCGCGGTCGAGGACGGCGTCGATCTGTGCGGGCGTGGCGGCGGGCACCTCGCGGACGACGGCGCCGGTCGAGGGGTCGACGGCGGTGAGCGCCCTCCGGGGCGAGGCCTGTGTGCTCTGCGTGGTCACGGTGCTGCTCCTCTCAGGGGCGGGGCGTGCCGGCCGCGGCCGGGAAGGATCGGGCGGAGCTCTCGTGGACGGTGAAGTCCTCCGTGAGCGTGAGGAAGGAGGCGCAGCCGTCGGCGGTGATCCGGACGGTGTCGGAGATCCCGACGGTCTTGTCCCCGTCGACGCCCCACATCCAGGGGATGAGGTGGAATGTCATCCCCTCCTCGAGCGGCCGCTCGTCGCCCTCGAGGAGGGAGAGGATGTACCCCTCGTCCCAGGAGGGCGGGAAGGCGATGCCGATCGAGTAGCCTGCGCGGGTGGCGAGGCTCGCGCCGACGTCGTTGCTCTCGATCATTCGTCGGGTCAGCCGGTCCACCTCGGAGACCGTCACCCCCGGCCTCATGAGCGAGCGCAGCTCGGCCAGGGTGTGCTTCATGAGGTCCTGCGCGGAGCGCATCGAGTCCGAGAGCGCGCCGTTGACGACGGTGCGCATCATCGCAGCGTGATAGCGGCGGTAGCAGCCGCCCACCTCGAGGAAGACGTGCTCCCCGGGGCGGATCATGCGCCCCTCCCAGGTGGAGTGGCCGATCATCGAGCGGGGGCCGGAGGCGACATAGGGCATCACCGCCGGGAACTCCCCGCCCGCGCGGAACATCGCCGAGGCGATCGCGGCAGCGACCTCGTTCTCGGTGGCGCCGGACATGGCGGTGTGCAGGCCGGCGGCCATGCCGGCCTCTCCCGCGTAGGCGGCCAGCTGCATCACCTCGATCTCCGCCGGGGACTTGCGGATCCGCCCCTCCTCGACGATGCCGAAGCAGTCCACGAGGCCCTCGCCGAAGGCGTCGTGGAAGCGGTCCTGCTGGTGGGCGGGGAAGTAGTAGCTGTTGCGCTCGTAGCCCACCCGGGAGTCCGCCAGGCGCAGGTCCCGCAGGGTGGAGACCAGCTCGAGGATCGCGTCGCCCGAGTCGGGATAGGCGCGGGAGTGCTCGAGCCAGGTGCGGGAGACGACGTTGGACTCCTCGAGCGCGCGCGTGATCATCACCGGCTCAGCCTCCAGCGGCACGATCAGGGCCTGGAAGAAGGAGTACCCGGTGGTCTGGTGGTCGGTGAGGTACATCAGATTCTCGGGGTCGCTGATGATCACCGCGTCCAGCTCCCGGGCCGCCATCCGCTCCCGCAGCTCCCGGACCCTCCGCCCGTATTCCTCCGGGGCGAAGGTCATGTCCTCGCGGCGGCGCATCACGCCTCCTCCAGCGCGGCGGCGATCGCCGCCTCGAGGATGTCCAGGCCCTCGGCGAGGTCGTCCGGCTCGATGATCAGCGGCGGGATCAGCTTGATCACCCGCCCGCCGCTGCCGCAGGGGCCGAACAGCAGGCCGCGGTCGAAGCACTCCCGCTGCAGGCGCGCGTTCAGGGCCCCGTCGCCGGTGTCCAGGGCCTGCATCATGCCGCGTCCGCGCACCTCCCAGCCGCGGTCCGGGTGGGCGTCGGCGATCGCCTGGAGGCGGGCGCGCATCTGCTCGCCCTTCTCGAGGACCCCCTCGAGGAACGCGTCGTCGGTGAAGAAGTCCAGCGCCACCTTCCCGGCGACGAAGGAGAGGCCCTGGCCGCGGAAGGTGCCGGTGTGGGCCCCGGGGCTCCAGTGCCGGTCCACCTCGGGCTTGTTGAGGTTCATCGCGATAGGGGTGCCGAATCCGCCGAGGCCCTTGGCCAGGGTGATGATGTCGGGGTCCAGGCCCATCCCGTCGAACGAGAAGTAGCTGCCGGTGCGGCCGATCCCCGCCTGGATGTCGTCGATGATGAAGAGCGCCCCGTGCTCGCGGGCGAGGTCCTGGACCTGGTGGAGCCAGTCGGGGCTCGCGACGTTGACCCCGCCCTCGGCCTGCACGACCTCGACGAGGAAGGCGGCCGGGGGCAGCAGCCCGCTGGAGGGGTCCTTCAGCGCCGCGGCGTACTCGGCCAGCGCCGTGACCCCGCCGGGCGCGGCCTCGAAGGGCAGGCGCAGGATGTTCTCCAGCGGCACCCCGGCCCAGCGGCGGAAGGCGTCGTTCGCGGTCGCGGCGAGGGAGCCCAGGGTCATGCCGTGGAAGCCGTGGCTGAAGGCGACGACCTCGCGCCGGCCGGTGGCGGCGCGGGCGAGCTTCATCGCGGCCTCCACGGCGTTCGAGCCCGTCGGCCCCATGAACTGCAGGCGGTGGTCCATGCCGCGGGGCGCGAGGACCACCTCGTGGAAGCGCTCGACGAAGTCGCGCTTGGTGGTGGTGTAGGTGTCGAGCGAGTGCGCGACCCCGTCGGCCTCGAGGAACTCGATCAGCGCCTTCTTCATCGCGGGATGGTTGTGGCCGAAGTTCAGCACCCCGGCCCCGGCGAAGAAGTCGATGTAGCTGCGGCCCTCCTCGTCCACCTGGCGCGCCCCGGAGGCGGAGGCGAAGACGGTCGGGTAGTTGCGGCAGTAGCCGCGGATCTCGGATTCGTGGTTCTCGAAGGCGGCGGTGTCCATGGGAGACCTCTTCCTGCTCAGGAGGCGGCCCGACCTCCCCGTCCGGGCCGAGAGCGAAGGCCGCCTCTCGGTCCGATGCGGCCCGGTGTGACGACCCTCACAGGCGGGGAGGCTCCCCGTCAAGCACGGCGCGCCGCTCAGAACACGGGGCGGCCCCCGGTGACGCCGAGCACGGTGCCGGAGACATAGCTCGCCTCCTCGGGGCTGGCCAGGAACACGTATGCCCCTGCGCACTCGGCGGGCTGCCCTGCACGGCCCAGGGGCGTGTTCGCCCCGAAGGCGACGTAATCGTCCGGGACGCGGGTCGCGACGTTCAGCGGGGTCCAGATCGGCCCGGGGGCGACGGCGTTGACGCGGATGCCGCGGGGGCCGAGATCCGCAGCGAGGTTGACGGTCAGGTTGTTGATCGCGGCCTTGGTCGCGGCGTAGTCCATGAGCGGCACGGACGGGTCGTAGCTCTGGATCGAGGAGGAGTTGATGACGCTGGCTCCGGGTCGGAGGTGCGGGGCCGCCTCCTGGGTGAGCCAGAACAGCACCTCGAGGTTCGTGGTGAGGGTGCGGTGCAGCCGTTCTGAGGCGATCCCCTCCAGGCCCTTCGGCTCGGCCCTGCCCCACTGGAAGGCCGCGTTGTTCACGAGCACGTCGAGACGGCCGAGCTCCTCGACAGTTCGACGAACGATAGAGCGCGCATGCTCCTCGTCGCGGAGATCGCCGGGCAGCAGCAGGGCACGGCGTCCGGCGTCCTCGATCCACCGCCGGGTCTCCTCCGCGTCCTCCTGCTCCTCGGGGAGGTAGGCGATCGCCACGTCGGCGCCCTCGCGGGCGTAGGCGATCGCGACGGCCCGGCCGATGCCCGAATCGCCCCCGGTGATCAGGGCGGCCATCCCCTCGAGTCGTGCGTGTCCGACGTAGCTGCGCTCGCCGTGATCGGGCACGGGGCTCATCGGTCCCGTCAGTCCGGGCGGCTCCTGGTCCTGCGGGGAGAAGGCCGGCTCGCCGCCGGAGGTCGAGAGCTGCTCGGCGCGCTCAGCCACTCGGGAGCGCACGCGGTCCTGGCGCGGGTCCTGATCGGTCACGGGGGCCTCCTGGGTCGGTGGGACGGATGCGGCACGTCCACGCTACCCACCACCGGCCCGGGCCGCCGAGGGCCCGAACGCCCGGTCGGTCCCGGACCGGGCCGGCTCAGCCCTTCACGCCGCCCGCGGCGGCGAAGCCCTGCCCGAGGTTCCGGCCCAGGAACAGGTACAGCACCACCACCGGCAGCGAGTAGAAGATCGAGAACGCGGCGAGCTGGCCGTAGGCGACCTGCCCGTACTGGGAGGAGAAGGTGTACAGCGTCACCGCGGCGGGGAGCTTGTCCGGGCTGAGCAGCAGCATGAAGGGGACGAAGAAGTTCCCCCACATGGAGACGAAGGTGAAGATCGTCGCCACCGACAGGCCCGAGCGCATCAGCGGCAACACCACCGACCACAGGGTGCGCAGCACCCCCGCCCCCTCGGTCCACGCGGACTCCTCGATCTCCAGCGGAACCCCGTCCATGAACCCCTTGGTGAGGAAGATGGCGTAGGGCAGGGAGCTCGCCCCGAGGAACAGGATCGCGCCGCCCATCGAGTCGATGAGGTTGACCTGCACGAACATCGAGTAGACCGGGATCATGATCGCGGTGATCGGCAGGCCGGTCGAGAAGATGATCGTCAGCAGCAGCGGGCGCTTGGCGCGGAAGCGGTAGCGGGAGAGCGGGTAGGCGCACAGCACCGCGGAGACCATGGTGAGGACCGTCGCGCCGCCGCACAGGATCAGCGAGTTCCCCAGCGGCCGGAAGGTCGTCTCCTCGTTCCAGATCGCCGTGTAGTTGTCCAGGCTCCACCGCTGCGGCCAGGCCACCGACAGCGAGGCCTCGGTGTCGAAGGAGGCCAGCACCACCCACAGCAGCGGCACCAGGAACGCGATGCCGATCGCGGCCATGACGAGGTTGCTGGCGAGCTTCGTGCCGGCGGCGCGGGAGCGCCCCTTCCGGGGTGCGGGACGAGCGGCCGACGCACCGCCCGCGGGGGCGGTCGTGGTCGTGGGAGCGGCGGTCATCGCTTGTCCTCCTCGGGCAGCAGGCGCAGGTAGGCGATCGAGGCGAGCGCCCCGATCAGCAGGAGCAGCAGGGCGACGGCGGTGCCGTAGCCGAGCTGTCCGTAGGAGAATGCCTGCTCGTACATGTACAGCGGCAGGGTCTGGCTCTGCCGGGCGGGGCCGCCGCCGGTCATGATGAAGATCAGTCCGAAGACCGACAGGGTCTGCAGGGTGGTCAGCATCAGGTTCGTCGCGATCGCGGGCCGCAGCAGCGGCACGGTCACCGAGACGAAGCGGCGCACGGGCCCGGCGCCGTCCAGCGCCGCGGACTCGTACACGTCCCCGGGGACGGAGCTCAGCGCCGCGGAGTAGACCAGCATCGAGAACGCCGCGCCGCGCCAGATGTTCGCGAAGGAGACCGCGATGATCGGGGCGCTGAACAGCAGCTCCTGCCCGGGCAGGCCGATCGAGGTGAGCAGGGTGTTCAGGCTGCCGGCGTCGGCGAAGAAGGTGTAGAGCAGGTATCCGGCGACCACCTCGGGAAGGATCCACGCGGCGATCACGATCGAGGTGACCGCGAAGGTGACCAGCCGGTGCGAGCGCTCCATCAGCAGGGCCAGGCCCATGCCGAGCAGGTTCTGTCCGAGCACTGCGGAGATCAGCGTGAAGACCAGGGTGAGGACGACCGAGTTCCAGAAGTCGCCGTCGGCGAAGGCGTCGGTGAAGTTCTGGACGCCGACGAAGCTCGTGTCGGAGGCGCCGTCGCCGCGGATCGCGCTGTCGGTGAAGGCGAGGTAGAGCGAGTACAGGATCGGGCCGAGCATGAAGCCGAGCAGCAGCAGCGCGGCCGGGAGCATCGGCACGGCGCGCATCGGCGAGAGTCCGTCCCCGAGCCGGGTGCGTCGGCCCCCGCGGCGCGGGGCGCCGGCCCCTGCGGCGGGGCGGGGGGTGGTGTCGGTCGCGGTCATCCCTGGGCCTCCTGCACGTTCTCGGGGCCGACGATGTCGCGCACCGTCGCGTCGTAGGCGGCGGCCGCCGCCTCGGGATCGCTCCCGGTGAGCACGGCCTCCATCGCCTCCTGGAGCGCGGAGGAGACCTCCGGATAGGCGGACAGCGCCGGCCGGTAGTAAGCGGTGTCCAGCAGGTTCGTGAAGTACTCGACCGCCGGGGAGTAGCTGAGGTACTCCTCGACCTCGGCGACGTCGTTGCGGACGGTGATGTGGTTGTCCGCGATCGCGTAGTCCACGAGGGTCTCGGTGGAGACCAGCGTCTCGAGGAAGCGGAAGGCCGTCTCGCGGTCGGTGACGTACTGCGGGATGGACAGGCCCCAGCCGCCGGCGAGGGTGACGGTGCCGGTGCCGCCGCCGTCCTGGGTGGGCATGTCCGCGAGCCCCACCACCTCGGGCCATTCGGGCCAGGGCCGGCCGGCGGTCTCGGTCCAGTTCTGCGAGATCCAGGAGCCGTCGATCAGCATGCCGAGCTTCGCGTCGGGCAGCAGAGAGGTGTAGATCTGCTCGGAGATGTTGGGGTCCAGCAGCTGGCCGAGGGAGGCGGTCAGCTCCTCGTCCACCACGGTCTTGAGGAAGGCGAGGGAGTCGATGAACCCCTGCGAGCCCAGCACCCACTTCTTCGTGTCCTCGTCGTACAGGCCGGTGCCGTCGCCCGTGCCGTACAGCAGCATCTCGAAGCCCTGCATCGAGGCCTTCTCGCCCTGCGGGGTGCCGGCGAACATGAAGAACGGGATCGCCTCGGAGCCCGAGTCCTTGATCGCGCGGGCCGCCTCGAGGATGTCCTCCCAGGAGGTGGGCTGCCAGTCGGTGGGCAGGCCCGCCTGCTCGAACACCTCGCGGTGGAACCAGATCGCACGGGTGTCGGTGGTGATCGGCACCCCGTAGACCTCCCCGTCCTCGCCGGTGACGGCGAGCTTGGACGCCTCGGCGATGTCGTCCCAGTGGTCCCAGCCCTCGACCAGGTCGGTCATGGGCTGGAGGTATCCGGCCCCGACGTCGGACAGGAGGATGAACGAGTCCTCGTAGACGAGGTCCGGGCTGGTCCTCGGGGAGCTCATCAGCAGCTCGTTCTTGGTGAAGTAGTCGTTCTCCGAGGCGACGATCGGCACCAGGTCGATCACCAGCTCCGGGTTCTGCGCGGAGAACGTCTCCGCGGCGCGCTCGATCCACTCCTGCTTGATCGTGTTGGAGCCGAACTGCTGGAAGGCGATGCGCAGGGTGCCCGCGTCACGCCCTCCTCCGGAGCAGCCGGCCAGCGAGGCCAGCGGCAGCAGGGCGGCGGCACCCGCGGTGAAGCGCAGGAAGGATCGGCGGTCGGTGCCTGTCCGTGGGGAAGGGGTCGGGGCCACGAAGACCTCCTCGTCGACGTCTCTCAGGCCCTGAGAGTAGCGGGTGAGACCCGTCACGCCGGGAAGACGGTGCGCCCCGGCGCGTCGCACGTCCTGCGTCGTCCCCTCCCCTGTCCCGTCCTCCCCGGCGGTGCCCTCAGCCGCGGGCGCGGCCGACGCCCTGCGCGCGCTCCGCGTCGGCGTAGCGCATCCCGGCCGGGACCTGTGCGAGCTCGAACCAGGACGCGGCGCGCGGGAGGAGGCGCACGTCCTGCCAGGGGATCTCGAAGTCGGGCGCCTGCCAGAGGGTCAGCGCGATCTCCGCGCGGCGTCCGGCGGCGACCAGCAGCAGCCGTCGCAGGCGGGAGAGCGGATGGGGGTCGGCGCGGGCCGCCTCGGGGATCGCGACCGCTCCGCCGAGGTCGAGCGGCCACACCGTCTCACCCCAGTGCAGCTCCGCCCGCTCGGGGGTACCGGCGATGACGGCCGGCGGGCGCAGGTCCGCGGCGGCGACCGGGACGGGCGCGAGGGGCTCGCCCCGCCGCAGCACCTCGTGCTGCACCCAGGCGCCGGGCAGCAGGAGCTTCTCGCCCACGTGGACGTCGACCAGCAGCGCCTCGGCGAAGGGGCGCAGCGCCTCGCTGAGCCGTCCCGCGCGGGCGAGGTCCCGGCGCGGTGCGGCGATCACCCGCACCACGGCGTGGTCTCCCGGCCGGTCGGTCAGCGGGATACGCACCCGCGTGCCGGGGAGGGGGTTTCCCGTGCTCATCGGCGGAACCTCGCCTCGGCCCGGTCCTCGAGGGCGAGGGCGAGCTGCTCGCGGAAGCGGTCGTTCATCGGCGGCAGGTCCTCGACGGGGCACCAGAGCGCCTCGGTGTTCTCCCCGTCGGCCGGGAAGGGCCGCTGGGAGTCGTCGGCCTCGCACAGGAAGCAGATGTCGAGGTACTGGGCGCGGTCCCCGTTGGGGTAGGTGATCTCCGGCAGGGCGCGCATGTCCAGCAGGCGCAGGGCGGTGCACGCGATGCCCGCCTCCTCGGCGACCTCGCGCTCGGCGGCGCGGGCGGGCTCCTCCCCCGGGTCGACGATCCCGGTGACCGGGGTCCAGCGGCCGTCGTCGGCGCGGCGCACCACGAGCAGGCGGGTGCGTGCGGGGTTCAGCACGACGGCCGTGACGCCCGGCATCCACAGCAGCTCGTTGCCGATCCTCTCGCGCAGCGAGAGGACGAAGTGCGGGGTGGCGATGATGCTCCTCCTGGAAGGGGTCGGCGGGGTGCGGCCGCGGCGCGGCGGACGACGGCGGCGGGGACGGTTCCCGGGTTCAGCCGGTGCTCGCGGCGATCCCGAAGATCCCCAGGATCGCGATGCCGAACACGAAGTAGGCGAGGATCCCGAGGATCACGAGCCCCACGATCACGCAGAAGACGATCCAGCCCACCTTGTTCATGGTGCGCGCGGAGCGGGGGTCGGACTCCATCTGCACCAGGGCGATGATCCCGAAGATCGTGGGGATCCACCCTCCGCACAGGAAGCCGAGCACGATCAGCAAGATCGCGCTGGTCTGGATCGAGCCGCGATCGGGAGCGGGCGAAAGCGTCATGGGCGTCCTTCCGGGAAGGGTGGGATCAGTCCCTCAGCGGGCGGCCATGGGCGTCCCGCTCGAAGGAGGGGGACTTGGCGAGGACCATGATGCCCTCGACGAGACCCCAGATGGTCGTGATCGGGGACAGCGTGAAGCAGCTGAGCACGGTGACCAGGACCTGCACCAGGCCGATGGCGGTGTACCCCATGAGGAAGCGGTGCACGCCGAAGGCGCCGAAGAAGATTCCCAGGACCCCGACGAGCACGCGGCTCTGCGCCTCGCCCTGCACGGGCGCCGCACCCGGCTGGGCGGCGTGGGCGGCGCCCTGCGCGCCGTCCTGAGGGAAGCCCTGGGCGCCCGCGGGGGCGTTATAGGGAGTGCCCGGTCCGTACGGGGAGGCCTGGCCGTAGGGCGAGGTGTCGCCGGAGCCGCCCGGCTGGCCGTACGGATCCTGCTGGCCGTAGGCCTCCTGTGCGGCGGCCTGTCCGAACGAGTCCTGCGCCGCGGGGGCGGCGAAGGGGTCCTGCGCGCCCTGTCCCGGCGCGGGCTGCTCCGCCGGGGGCTGCGCCCACGGATCCTGGCCGCCGCTCGGCGCGGCGTAGGGGTCCTGGCCTGCGCCGGGCGCCTGCTGCCCGGAGGGGTCCTGCGGGGCGAAGGGGTCGTGCTGCGGGGTCCAGGAGCCGTCGTCACCGGTGTTGCTCATGGGCGCCACGATACGTGCCGCCGGCGGTGTCCTGCATCTCGGCGCGCTTAGCCCCGGAGCACTCGGCGCAGGCCCCTTCGACGACAGCGCCCCGTCCCCGCCGCAGCGGGAACGGGGCGTCGACGGCGCCGCTCGACGGGGCCGCTCAGCGGCGGCGCTTCTCGCGGATCCGCACCCCGATGACGATCGGGGAGCCGGTGAACTCGAAGTCCTCCCGCAGCCGTCGCTCGATGAAGCGGCGGTAGCCGTGCTCGAGGAAGCCGCTGGCGAAGACCACGAACCGCGGCGGACGGGTGCGGGCCTGCGTCGCGAAGAGGATCCGGGACTGCTTCCCTCCGCGCAGCGGATGGGGGTGCGCGGCGACGAGCTGGCCCAGGAAGGCGTTGAGCCGGCCCGTCGGAATGCGACGATCCCAGGACTCGAGCGCCTTCTCGAGCGCCGGCACGAGCTTCTCGGAGTGGCGGCCGGTGGCTGCGGAGATGTTCACGCGAGGTGCCCAGGCGACGTGGCCGAGGTCCCGCTCGATCTCCCGCTCCAGCGCCTTGTGCCGCTCCTCGTCCAGCAGGTCCCACTTGTTGAAGGCGAGCACGAGGGCGCGCCCGGACTCCAGGACCATGTCGATGATCTTGAGGTCCTGGGTGGAGATCGGCTCGTTGGCCTCCAGCAGCACGACGGCGACCTCGGCGCGGTCCAGCGCCGCATGCGTGCGCAGCGAGGCGTAGTAGTCCGCGCCCTGGGACTGCGCGATGCGGCGACGGATCCCCGCGGTGTCCACGAAGGTCCACTCCTTGCCGCCGAGGACGATCTTCTCGTCCACGGGGTCGCGGGTGGTGCCGGCGAGGTCGTCGACGACGACGCGCTGCTCCTTCGCGAGCCGGTTCAGCAGCGAGGACTTCCCGACGTTGGGGCGGCCGACGAGGGCCACGCGCCGCGGGCCGTGGTCGACCGGCGCTCCCCGGCCCTCCTCCGGCATGGCGGCGACGACCGCGTCCAGCAGGTCGCCGGAGCCACGGCCGTGCAGGGCGGAGACCGGGTAGGGCTCGCCGAGGCCGAGGTTCCACAGCGCCGCGGCCTCGAGCTCGCCGCGCTGGTCGTCGACCTTGTTGGCGACCAGCACCAGCGGCACCCGCGCCTTGCGCAGCACCTTCAGCAGCTGCTCGTCGGTGGTGGTGATGCCGACGTTCGCATCGACGACGAACATGACCACGTCCGCGAGGGAGACGGCGACCTCGGCCTGCTCCGCGACGCGATAGGCGATGCCCTGGACCCTGTCCTCCCAGCCGCCGGTGTCCACGAGCCAGAAGTCCTTGCCGGACCACTCCGCCTCGTAGAAGACGCGGTCGCGGGTCACGCCGGGACGGTCCTCGACGACGGCCTCGCGGCGGCCGAGGATGCGGTTGACAAGTGTGGACTTGCCGACGTTGGGGCGGCCGACCACGGCGACGACGGGCAGGTTCCGCCGCGCCTCGGGCTGCAGCTGCGCCTCCTCGCCGCCGCCGAGCAGGGCGAGATCCTCCTCGTCGAGCTCGTAGTCGGACAGGCCCGCGCGCAGCGCCGCCTCGATGTCCTCGTCGCTCGGGCCGTCGGCCCCTGCCTCGACCACGACGGGCGCGGCGGGGGCGGGTTCGGCCGGGCCGTGCTCGGCGGTCTCGTCGGCGGCCTCCGCAGCCGCGACCAGCATCAGCACCTTCTCGACGACGTCCTCGACGCCGAGGCCGGTGGTGTCGATCTGCTCGACGCCCTCGGCGGCGGTGAGGAACTCGGAGACGGAGGAGTCGTCGCGGTCGCGGCGCAGCACCTGGTCAGCCATGCGCTCGCGCGTCTCCTCGGTGTCCTCGAGGCCGAGCTCCGCGGCGCGGCGGCGCATCCGCTCCTCGTCCGAGGCGGTCAGCAGCACCCGCACCCGGGCGTCGGGGGCGACGACGGTGGTGGTGTCACGGCCCTCGGCGACGCAGAAGCCGCGCTCGGCGGCGGTGGAGAAGAGCACCTCGCGCTGGCGGCGCTGGAGGATCGGGCGCACCAGGGTGTTGGTCGCGACGGCCGAGACCTGCTGGGAGATGCGCTGCTCGCGGATCGCGGCGGTGATGTCGGTGCCGGCGACGACCACGGTGGCCCCGGCCGGGTCGGTGCCGAGGTCGAGGTCGATCTCCTCGGCGACGCGGGCGACGGCCTCGCGGTCGGCGAGGTCGACGCCGTCCTCGAGGCAGGCCCAGGCGATCGCCCGGTACATCGCGCCGGTGTCGAGGAAGCCTCCGTCCAGCGCCTCGGCGACGAGGCGGGAGACGGTCGACTTCCCGGAGCCGGCCGGACCGTCGATCGCGATGGTGATGCCCTCGGCGGGGTCGTGCGGCGCGCTGGTGTGCATTCCAGAAGGATACGGGGCGCTCAGGCCCCTGCGACCCTCCAGCCGCGCACCGCGAGCTCCCGCGTGAGCAGGTCCTCACGGGCGGCGTCGATCGCGACGTGGGCGAGGCCGACCTCGCGTCCCAGCTCGTGCTCGAGGCGGAGGTCCTCGAGGTTCACGCCGATCTGCCCGATCTCGGTGAGCAGGCGCGCGAGCTCGCCGGGCCTGTCCGGCACCAGCACCACGAGGGTCGTGAAGGCGTCGGTCGCCCCGCCGTGCTTGCCCGGGATGCGGCGCACGCCGCGATTGCCCTCGGCGATCAGGTCGGCCAGGGCGCGTCGGGACCCGGTGCCGGGGCCGGGGTCCCCCTCGAGGGTCGCGAGCGCCCCGCGCACCGCCTCCAGGCGGTCGGCGACGGAGGAGAGCACCTCGCCGACGGCGCCGGCGTTCGCGCCGAGGATCTCGACCCAGAGCCGCGGATCGGAGTCCGCGATCCGGGTCGTGTCCCGCAGCCCCTGCCCGGCCAGGCCCAGCGCCTGCTCGGAGGGCTCCAGCAGGGTCGTGGCCAGCAGGCTCGAGATCACCTGCGGCACATGGGAGACGTGCGCGACGGCGGTGTCGTGCGCCGCGGCGTCCAGCACGATCGGCACGGAGCCGATCTCCGTCGCCAGGCCCTTCATCACGCTGACCGCGTCGGGGAGCGTCTCCTCGTGGGGGACGACGACGAAGGGCCGGCCCTGGAACAGGTCGGCGCGGGCGGCGATCACGCCGGAGACCTCGCGCCCCGCCATCGGGTGGGCGCCGACGTAGCGCGGCAGGTCCTCGGGCCGGGCGAGGCGGCGCAGGCCCTCGAGCACGGTGGTCTTCACGCTCGCGACATCGGCGACCAGCGCGTCCGGCCAGCGGCGCAGCGCCCCGTCGATGAGGGACGCGGCGACGTCGGGCGGTGCGGCGACGAGCACGAGCTCCGGGTGGCGGTCCCCGGCGGCGGGCAGCTCCCCCACGCCGAGCTCGACCGCGAGGGCGGCGGTGCCCGGGGAGACATCCTCGACCTGGACCTGCACCCCGGCGCGGCGCAGCGCCATGCCGAGGGAGCCGCCGATCAGCCCGGTGCCGATGATCCGCACGGGCGAGGGGACGAGGGTCCTCACAGCCCGACCTCCGCCATCAGGGTGCCGAGCTCGCGATCGGTGAGCTCGCGCGTCTCGCCCGGGGCGAGCTCGCCGAGCAGCACGGGGCCGATCCGCGTGCGGACCAGCGCGGTGAGCTCGAAGCCCTGGGAGGCGAACATGCGGCGCACGATCCGGTTGCGCCCCTCGTGCAGGGTCACCTCGACCACGGCCTCGCGGCCGTCCTGGGCGAGCACCCGGGCGCGGTCGGCGCGGGCCGGGCCGTCCTCGAGCTCGACGCCCTCCCGCAGCGCCTTCACGAGCCCGCGCGGCGGGCCGCCCGGCGCGTCGAAGCGGCAGACGTAGGTCTTGTCGACCTCGAAGCTGGGGTGGGTCAGGCGGTGGGCGAGCTCGCCGTCGTTGGTCAGGAGCAGCAGCCCCTCGGTCTCGTAGTCCAGACGGCCCACGTGGTAGAGACGCTGGGAGTAGGCGGCGGTGAACTCGGTGAGGTCGCGGCGGCCCTCCGGGTCGCTCATCGCGGAGACGACGCGGCGGGGCTTGTTCAGCACGACGGTCAGCTTCGCGTCGTCGAGCTGGAGCCGGCGCCCGTCGACGTGGACCACCTGGGTCGCGGGGTCGATGCGCACGCCCTGCTCGTGCACGACGGCGCCGTCCACGCGGACCCGTCCGGAGGAGATCAGCGCCTCGCAGGCGCGGCGGGAGCCGAAGCCGGCGCGGGCGAGGACCTTCTGCAGCCGCTCGCCGTCCTCGCGGTGGACCTCGGCCTCCTCGCCGTCCGCCGCGGGCAGGCGCGTGCCCTCGTCATCGCGCAGTCGGACCTGCTTGGGCGGGGTGAAGGCGCTGCGCCGGCGGGCCGACTTGCCCGCGCCGCCGCGTCCCGCTCCCCCGCC
>NZ_KV788637.1:0-1551 GCF_001807385.1 Brachybacterium sp. HMSC06H03
CCCGCCACCCGCGGCTCGGGCGGCGCCGCCGTGGCGCTGCCGGGGCTGGTGTGCGCGAACGGCCACGCGAACTCGCCGGAGAGGTCGGCGTGCCGGCTCTGCGCCGCGCCGCTCAGCGGCCCCACCCGCACCGTCGCACGCCCGCCGCTGGGCGCCGTCGCGGTGAGCACGGGGGAGGGGTTCGTGCTCGACCGCACCGCCGTCATCGGCCGGCGCCCCCGGGCGTCCCGCGTCAGCGGCAGCGACGTGCCGCAGCTGATCACGGTGCCGAGCCCGCAGCAGGACATCTCCCGCTCGCACCTCGAGCTGAGGCTCGAGGGATGGCACGTGGTCGCGCTCGACCTCGGCACCACCAACGGCACCACGCTGCACCGCGAGGGCTACGAGCCGCTGCGGCTGCGCCCCCGCGAGGGCGTGGTGCTCCACGACGGCGACCTGCTGGACCTGGGGGATGAAGTGCACCTGACGTACGGGGAGAAGCCATGAGCTCGAGACCGCCCTCGGCACCGCCGCGCCTGGCCGGCTACGAGTACGAGAAGCTGCTCGGCTCGGGCGGGTTCGCGGACGTGTTCCTGTACCGCCAGGCACGGCCGCAGCGCCGCGTCGCGATCAAGGTGATGCTGTCCACGGTGCTCGACGACTCCGTGCGCCATCAGTTCGACTCCGAAGCCAACGTCATGGCCCAGATGTCGACCCACCCCTCGATCGTCACGATCCACCAGGCCGAGGTCTCCGAGGACCACCGCCCCTACATCGTGATGGAGTACTGCTCGCGCCCGAACTACGGCGTGCGCTTCCGCAAGGAGCGGATCACCGTCGCCGAGGCGCTGCGCGTGGGCGTCCAGATCGCCGGTGCCGTGGAGACCGCGCACCGCGCCGGGATCCTCCACCGCGACATCAAACCCGCGAACATCCTGGTCACCGACTACAACCGGCCCGCCCTCACCGACTTCGGCATCTCCATCGCCGCCGGGCAGGGGGACGACGTCGAGGACTCGCAGGGCATGTCGATCCCCTGGTCGCCGCCCGAGTTCTTCGCCGACCCGCCGCGCGCCGACGTGCGCAGCGACGTGTTCTCCCTCGCCGCGAGCGTGTACTCGCTGCTGGCCGGGCAGACTCCCTTCGAACGGCGCGGGCAGCGCAACACCGCCACCGACCTGATCCAGCGCATCGCGAGCGAGCCGCTGCCGGCCCTGAACCGTCCCGACGTGCCCCCGGAACTGAACCGCGCGCTGTCCATCGCGATGGCGAAGGACCCCGCCGGCCGCTACGACACCGCGCTGGCCTTCGGCCGTGCGCTGCAGCAGGTGGAGCTCTCGCTCTCGCTCCCGGTCACCCAGATGGACGTGCTGGACGACCGCGGCGCCGCCCCCGCCCACGACGGCGATGACGACGAGCTCGTCGAGCACACCCGGATCCGGAAGGTCGCCACCGTCGACCCCGAGACGGGCACCGGCCCCGGCGGCCGTCGGCGCAGGGACCCCTATGCCGGGGTCGCCCCGGCGCTCGGAGCCGCCCCCGCCCCGGCGGGTCCCGCGAGCTGGTCGGGCG
>NZ_KV788638.1:0-7557 GCF_001807385.1 Brachybacterium sp. HMSC06H03
CCGGCGGACCCTGCGCGGCGGGGGCTGCCCGGCCGGGCACGACGCCGAGGGCTGAGCCTCCCGGGCCCGGACCGCGGCGGGTCGTTCAGCCCCGTGAGCGCCTCCACCAGCGGCGACGGCGCGCGGGCTCCTCCTGCGGCGGCGCGGACTCCAAGGACGGCTCCAGCTCCTGCGCCGGCTCGGGCTGCTCGAGCTCCTCGGGGTCGATCCGCAGGCCGTCCTCGTCGACCCACACGTCGGTCCAGCCGACGTCGGACTCGTCCCGGGGCACGAAGGGGCGACGGCCCGGCAGGAGCTCCTCGCCCTCGGCCGCCGTCGGCTCCTGCGGGACGCGGACCTCCTCGCCGCGGTGCGGCACCGGGCAGGTCCAGAAGAACGGGCACCCCGGACAGCCGGCGGTCTCCTCGTCGGGAGCCGCCTCGCGCTGCATCGCGACGGTGTCGATCTGCTGCAGCATGCGCAGACGCGAGTCGTAGGGGTTGATCTCCATCTCGCGCCCAGCCTACTGCCGGGACGCGGGGCCGCCGCGCCGGGCGGGGGAACGTAGGATCAGGTGTCGATCACCAGCACGAGGAGACCCTGATGAGCACCCCGGCCGAGCGCGTCCGCGACACCACCCGACGCCTTCTCACGCTGCTCGAGGAGGGCGAGTCCACGACGCCCGAGGCGATCACGCTGCGCGCCGAGCTCGCCGAGGCCACCGCGGAGGCGGGCCAGCTCGAGGACGCCTACTACCAGGCCGACGAGCTGCTCAAGGACGCGCGACGCGAGCACGGCGAGGACCACGAGGCGACCGTGCGGGCGCGCGCCGCGAAGGACGCGGTCGAGGAGATCGCCCGCCGAGGCTGAGGCCTCGTCCGTCGTCGGCGCCCGTCACCAGCGGAAGCCGCCCTCCCGCAGGCGCGCATCGACCTCGCCCTGCATCGAGATCGCGTAGGTCTCGGTGATGTGGTCGTCGTCGAGCGAGACGCGCACGTTCCCGATCACCGGAGGGCACTCGCCGCCCGGGCAGATCAGGTCGTTGACGTCCAGCGGCACGACGGGGCCCGGCGCCTGCTCGAGCAGCGCCGCGTCGGGGCGCTCCTCGGCCAGCGGGGCCGGCAGGGGAGAGATGCAGGAGGGGTCCTCCGTGCCCTTCTCCTCCGTGCAGGGCACCGGCTCGACCTCCAGCCGCGGCTGGTCCCGCAGCGCCATCACCGTCGAGCCCTGCGCGCCGAGCGAGGCGAGGGTCTGCTCGATCCCGGGGACCACCGTCTCCTCGTAGTCGGTGGAGAGGAAGGTCGTGTTCAGCACCACGGCCTCCGGCGCGATCTGCTCGATGTACGCCTCGGTGTCGGCGCTGAACCGGTCGCAGACCTCGTTGACATGAGCGTCGGGCGCGTAGGTGCAGCCGCCCTCCCACAGCGTGATCACGGTCCATCCCTCGCGCGCGGCGAGCGGGGCCAGTGCGCCGGTGAACTGCTCGATGCGGGAGTTGCCGGCGCTGACCAGCACCGGGCCCCCCTCCTCGCCGGGGATCTGCGCACAGCGGGTGGAGAGCCGCTCGGCGGCCTCGCCCTGCGGCTCGAGAGCGCCCGTGCACGGCTCGGTCCCGGTGAACCAGTCCTTCCCGATCGTCGCCGCGGTGGGCAGCGGCTCGGCCGACGGGTCCGCGTCGGGGTGGACGGTGAAATCGGGGTCCAGCACGCGGGCGCCGGGGTTGTCGGCCACGGCGCGGGCCTCCGCCTCGCGCTGCTCGCCCAGCAGGTGCTGCTGCGCGCCGATCATCGGTGCGAGCGCGAGGACGAAGCAGCTGAGGACCACGAGGCCGCCGCGCCGCGCCTTCGCTCCCGCCCAGCGCCAGCGCCGGACCGGGGTGTCGACGACCTTCGTGAGCAGCCAGGCGAGGACCAGCGAGAGCAGGATCAGAACCAGCCCGTCGAGCAGGCCGGCGCGCTCCTTCCCGGCCCGGGCGAGGTAGAGGGTCAGCAGCGGCCAGTGCACCAGGTACAGGCCGTAGGAGATGTCGCCGAGCACCCGGCCGGGACGGGTCGAGAGCAGACGGTCCACGCCGAGGGGGTGCCCGGTGGTGCCGGAGCACAGCACCAGCGCCGCGGCCGCGAGCGGCCAGGCCGCGATCCAGCCCGGGAAGGCGCCCTGCACGTCGACCAGCAGGCCGCAGGAGACGAGCCCGATGATGCCCGCCCAGCCCATCACCACCGGGACCAGGGCGGTGCGGGGACGGGGACGGCGGCGCCGGCCGGTGCGGGCGCGGCGCTCCTCCCAGACCGGGAGCGCCAGGCCCAGCAGGGACCCGGCCGCGAACTCCCACAGCCGGGCGAAGGTGTCGAAGTAGGCGATCTCCTGCTGGACCGCGGTGGAGTGCACCGACCAGGCGAAGGACGCCACCAGCACGAGCGCGAAGACGACGGCGAGCACGCCGCGCACGGACCAGCCGCGCCACCGCGCCAGCAGCACGCCGCCCGCGATCAGCAGCGGCCACGCCAGGAACACCTGCCCCTGGATGGACAGCGACCAGAAGTGCTGGAAGGCCGAGGCGCCGGTCTCCTCCGCCGCGTAGTAGTCCACGCCCCGCCGGACCAGCACCCAGTTCTCCACGTGCAGCACCGAGCCGATCGCATCGGTGAGCGCGGTCATCCAGCGGTCCGCGGGAAGCACGAGGTACACCCCGGCGAGGGTCGCGAGCGCGACCACGGCCGTCGGCGGCAGCAGCCGCTTGAAGGTGCGGGCCCAGTAGGCCGGCGGACGCATCGCCCGGCCCGCATCGGCCTTGCGCAGGAACGTCCCCACCAGCAGGAACGCGGAGATGAACAGGAACACGTCCACGCCGCCGGAGACCCGGTCGAACCAGACGTGGTAGAGCACGACCAGGCCGATCGCGAGGCCGCGCAGGCCGTGCAGCTCGGGGCGGAAGCGACCGGCGGGCGTGGACCCGCCCGCGGGAGCGGCACCGGCTGCGGCGGTCCCGGCGCGGACGGGGGAGGAGGGCTGCGAAGGCATGGAGGGGACTCGGAGGATCTCGGGGAGGGACGGGAGGGGGAGAGGTGATGCGCAGGGCGCCGTCGTGCGGGGCGTCAGCCCCGGAGGAAGGAGGCGCAGGCCTGCTGCAGCAGCAGCGGGTCCGCGGTCGCGCACATCTCGCGGGCCGAGTGCATGGACAGCAGCGTGATGCCCACGTCGATCGTGGTCATTCCCAGGCGGGTCGCGGTGATCGGCCCGATCGTGGAGCCGCAGGGCATGGCGTTGTGGGAGACGAAGTGCTGGTGCGGCACCCCGGCCCGCTCGCAGGCGGCGACGAAGGCGGCGATGCCGACGGCGTCGGTCGCATAGCGCTGCTGGGCGTTGATCTTCAGCATCGGACCCTCGCCGAGGCGCGGCCTGGTCACGGGGTCGTGGCGCTCGGGGTAGTTCGGGTGCGCGGCGTGGCCGGCGTCCGCGGAGAGCACGAGGGAGGAGGCGAGGACCTGGCGGCGGCTCGCCTCGTCGCCGCCGAGCGCGGCGTGGACGCGCACCAGCACGTCCTCGAGGAAGGGGCCGGCGGCGCCGGAGCGGGTGGCCGAGCCGACCTCCTCGTGGTCGTTGGCGACCATCATCGCGATCGGGGCGGGGCCCTCCGCGGTCCCCGTGCGGGCGGCGCCGGCGACCGTCGTGAGCGCCTCCACCTCGGCGTGCACGGAGGTGAGGTTGTCGAGCCGGCCCGAGGCGAGGAACTCCTCGTCGGCGCCGAACAGCGCCGGGGCCTGAGCGTCGACGGTGACGACGTCGAGGCCGACGATGTCGGCGCGGCCCACCCCGGCGTGATGGGCGAGGATCTCCAGCACGTCCAGGCCCGCGAAGCCGAGCACCGGCTGCATGTGCCGCTGCGGGTCCAGGGTCAGGCCGTCCTTGTTCACGCCCCGGTCCAGGTGCACGGCGAGCTGCGGGATGCGCAGCAGCCCCGGCGTGTCCACGAGGACGGTCGACCCGTCGGCCAGGGCGAGCCGGCCGGCCAGGCGCAGCTCGCGGTCCAGCCAGGAGTTCAGCAGCGGCCCGCCGTAGATCTCGACGCCCACCTGGCTGAGCCCCTCGGCGCCGAAGCGGGGATCGGGCTTGACCTTCAGGGCGGGGGAGTCGGTGTGGGATCCGACGATCCGGAAGGGGGTGGCCGCGTCCGCGCCCTCGGGGGCGGACCAGGCGATGAGCGAGCCGTCGCGCAGCACGTAGCGGTCGCCGGCGACGTCGCCTGCGGTCCAGGGCGCGGTCTCCACCAGCTCGGTGAAGCCCGCCGCGGCCAGGCGTCGGGCCGCCTCGCGGGCGGCGTGGAAGCTCGAGGGGGAGGCGGTGACGAAGGCGCCGAGGTCGAGCGCGGCGGCGCGGGCGCGGGGGGAGGGGGACGCGGCGGAGAAGGGGGTCACCCGTTCATTGAACCATCGGTGCCGCGGCAGGGGAGCATGCGCAGCAGCTTCGCGTCGCCCACCTGCAGCACCACCTCGGCGGCGCCGGTCTCGGAGATCTCGTTGAGCCCGGTGTAGGTCGCGGATCGGCCGTGGATCTCCTTCGGCCCGAAGTCCAGCGCGTAGTCCACCCCGAGGTCCTCCGCCGCATCGCACACCTCGGGGTCTCTCTGCGCATCGTCGAGGTGGCCGTTGAGCAGGTGCACCTCATCCTCCGCCTGGAAGCTCATGAAGGTGTTGAGCACCTCGCGGTCCGAGATCGCGTAGGCCAGCGAGCTGCCGTTCCAGGCGTTGGTCGCGATGACGGCGTCCTCGGGCACCACCTCCGGCAGCATCAGCAGCAGCGCCCGCTCGTCATCGCTGAGCAGGTTGTCGCTGCGCCATTCGCGCTCGAGATATGTCTCGGACACCTCGGTGCTGGGGGAGAAGTAGCCCACGGCGATGATGGCGAGGCAGAGCGCGACGGCGAGGACGGCGCCGGCGGTGCCGCGCAGGACGGGCAGCAGCCGTGCGGCCCATCGCAGCAGCAGGTCCAGGCCGACGGCGAGCAGCGGGACGGCGGCGGTCGCGAGCATCACCGTGATGCGGTTGTTGTCGCTGTACCAGTTGCCGGTGAGCTCGTAGCGCAGGTCGTCGACGGGCAGCGAGCGGGTCGCGACCGACAGGGCGCCCGCGGCGAGGAAGGCGATCACGAGCCAGCGGGAGCGGGATCCGATCAGCACCGCGAGCACGCACAGCGCCACGAGAACGCCGAGCGGCAGCCAGATCGGGGTCGCGTTCGGGGCGAGGGTGAGGGTCTGCCAGATCGCCTCCTCCGTCGTGGCGTTCGGGCCCCACACGGCGGCCGAGGCCTCCACGGGCCGGAACCGGTGCCAGATGTCGTGGCCGACGACGATGACGAGGGCGGTCAGCGGCACGAGCAGGGCCAGCCGGATCCCGGCGCGCGGGCGGCGGCGCACGAGATCGGTCGCCGTGGCGAGCACGGCCCACACCATCATCGGCACGCCCATCACGAGCGCGACGAACACCCCCTGGGGATGGGCGAGCGCGACCGCCCCGGAGACGGCGGGCACCAGCACGCCGAGCTGCCCCCCGGTGAGGCGCTGCTCCCCGTCCGGCGCCAGGCGCACCAGGTGCACGATCAGCATCAGCACCAGCGGCATCATCGACAGCGAGTACAGATAGGGCAGCAGCACGCCCCAGGACATCATCGACAGCGGGAAGGCGGAGGCGACCCCGGCCAGGGCGCCCGCGGCCAGCCAGCCGGCGGGGCCCGCGTTCGTGCCGGTGCGCACCAGCGCCATCAGCGCCAGCGGCCACACCGTCGTGCCCAGCAGCAGCATCACGAGGTTCGAGGCCAGGACGATGTCCTGCCCGGAGAGCTGGACGACCAGGCTCACGGTCTGGTGCCAGAGCGCGGGGTAGAAGGTCTCCTCGCCCGGCAGGGTGGTCATCCCGCCCACGGTCCAGGCGGAGCCGTCGCCGAGGCGGAGGATGTGCCGCACGGCGTTGAGGTGGAAGACGTTGTCGTAGGACTGGTTGACCCGGAACAGGCCGCCCATCATGTCCAGTGCGCGCAGCAGGATGTACCCGCCGCCGATCGCGAGGCCGAGCAGGATCGTGGCGGCGCGGCCGCGGCGGGTGCCGAGGGCGCGCCCGAGGGCGGTCTCGGGGACGCCCGTGGTCGTCGTGGCTGTGGCAGTGTTCGTCGCCGCGGCGGTCGCCGTGGACGTGGAGGAGGCGGCGCCCTCGGTGTCGTGCGCTGCGTCGACGGTCTGCGAATCGGGGGTCGCCGCGTCGGCGCCGTCGGCCGCCGTGTCGTCCCCGTCCTCCGCCGCGTCGTGCGCGACGGGCTCCGGGGCACCGACGCGGTGGGTGTGCCGGGAGCGGCGTCGGCCGATGCCGGCCGACCACAGCAGGCCGCCGAGGACCAGGCCGAGCACGAGCGGGGAGAGCACCGTCCACGGGATGGAGAGGAGGTGGCCGAGCTCCGCGGAGGCGGCGATCAGCACGGCCGAGACCGGGGTCACCACGGCGAGGGCCGTCAGCGGCCGCAGCCGCAGCGCCAGGACCGTCGGCAGTCCGGGCGCGCCGAGCACGAAGAGTGCCGCGACCAGCACGGCGAGCACTCTCAGAACGTCCACGCACGGCCTCCTGCAGTCCATCGGCGGGGCGTGGGCGCCCCGAGGGTCCGGATCATGCTAGTCGTCCGTCGGTCCTGCGACCTGCTCATCCGGTCGCCGCCGCGAGCTCGCGCGTCACCGCCGCGGCGAGGACCTCCTCGACGAACACGCGGGTCAGGTGGTCGTCGTCCATGTAGACATAGGTGTCGCCGAGGATCGGGGAGCAGCGACCGCCCGGGCAGATCTCCTCCGTGAGGTCCAGCACCCTCACGGAGGAGCCGGGACCGGTGAGGGACTCGAGCGAGCCCGCGGGGTTCTCGGGCGCGAGCTTCGCGGAGGCGTCCGCGCCGCAGGCCTCGTCGGCCTCGACCGGGGTGCCGCCGCCCTCGATCACCGCCTCCGGGCAGGAGTACTGGTCCGTCTCCCAGCGCGGCGTGTCCCGCATCGCGAGCACGTCGATGCCGCGGTCCAGCAGGGTCTGCACGGCGCCCTCGGTGCCCTCCGGCAGGGTCTCCGCGGCGGAGTCGGGGGCGGTCTGGGTCACGGTGGTCACCACGAGGTCGGGCTCGACGGCGTCGAGGTACTCGAGCACCCACTCGTCGTAGCCCGCGCAGTAGGGCCACCGCTCGGTGCCGGCGAGGAAGGCGCAGCCGTCCATCGCGAGGTTCACGATCTGGGCATCGCGGGCCTCGGCCGTGGGCAGCAGGGCGGGGATGTACTGGCGGGCGTGGGAGCTCCCGACCACCACGATCGTCTCGGACGGCTCCGCGTCCCCGGGCAGCAGCTGCTGGCAGCGCGTGTGCGGGAAGTCGCTCGCGGGATCCCACGCCCCCGAGCAGCTCTCGGGCAGCTCGGGCCACTGGCTGCCGAGGTCCCAGCCCTCCGGGCGCAGCTGCGCCGGGGCCTCGGTCGCGACCTCGTCGGTGGGGATCGCGTCCTCTCCTGCGACCGGCGGCGGGGAGGACGGGGTGCGCTGCAGCACGCCCCACCAGCCGCCGGCC
>NZ_KV788639.1:0-25593 GCF_001807385.1 Brachybacterium sp. HMSC06H03
GCCCTGCCGGTGGGGCTGTGCGCCTCGCTGGTGCCGTGGTGGCGGTCGGGCAGCCCGACGCTCGCCCTGGCGGGCGTGGTGTGGGGCGGGTGCGCGCTGCTGTCCGTGCTCGTGCTCGCCGGGCCCTGGCGCCGCAGCCGCTTCGGCCCCGTCGGCGTCTCCGCGGCGCTGATCGCGGTGATCATCCTGGCCGAGTCCGCGTTCGGATCGCGACTGCAGCTCTCCTCCCCGCTCGGGGCGCAGCCGATCTCCGGCGGGCGCTTCTACGGCCTGTCCAACCACCTCTTCGGGATGGTGCTGGCCGCGGCGATGATGGCGCTGCTGTGCCTGTTCACGGCGGTGCGCACGCCCCGGGCGCGGGTGCTGTGGACCGTCGGCGTCGGGCTCGCCGTCGCCGCGGTGTGCGTCGCGCCGTCGATGGGTGCGGACTTCGGCTCGGGCCTCGCCACGGTCCCGGCCTTCGGCCTGCTCGCCCTGCTCGTCTCCGGGATCCGGCTGCGGGTGTGGCACGTGCTCGCCCTCGGCGTCGGCGGGGCGGCGGCGGTGCTGTCGGTGTCCTTCCTGGACTGGCTGCGCCCGCCCGAGGACCGCACTCACCTGGGGCGCTTCATCGACGAGCTGCTCAGCGGCGAGCTGCTCTCCGTGATCGTGCGCAAGCTCGCCCAGAACATCGCCATGGCCACCGGGTACTGGGCGCTCGCGCTGGTGCTGGTGCTCGCGGTGCTCGCCTCGATCGCGATCCTGATGCCGCGCCGGCTGCGGTGGCGGCGGCTCGCCGCGCTCGATACGGCCCAGCCCGTCGCGCACCGGGTGCGGATCGCGCTCGTGGTCGGGGCGTGGGTGGGCTACGCCGTCAACGACACCGGGCCGGTGCTGATCGCCGCGATGCTCGGGATCTGGCTCGCGCTGCTGCCGCCGACGCTGCCGGACCCGCTCCCGGCCGACGGGGCGACGGAGCAGCGCGTCTGATCAGCTGTTCTCGGCGTCGACCGCGGCGTGCACGACCAGGGAGGTGTACTCCTCGGGCGTGAGCGGCGCGGTGAGCGAGGCGGGGATCTGCGGCTCCCCCACCTGCAGGTGGGAGGCGATGATGACCGCGTGCGCCGGCTCGAAGCGGCCCTCGACGGGCGCGGCGTCCAGACGCTCGGCGAGCTGCTCGAGATCGGTGCCGGCGAGATAGACGACGTCGTCGGGCGCGAAGTCGCCCTCGACCTTCAGGGCGCGCAGCAGCGCGTCGAGCTCGGCGGGGTCCACATCGCCCAGCGCCCGGGTCTCGTCGTCGGAGAACTCGCCGTCGACGGGGAGGTCCGCGAGGGTGAGCCGTCGCTGCTCGGCGAGCTCGGCGTCCGGCTCGTCGAGGTCCGCGAGGCCGGCCCAGACCTTCGCCTCGTCGTGGTCGGCGCCGCCGACGGGGAGGGGTGCGGGGTCTCCGGCCGACGGGGCGGGAGCCGCCTCCGACGGAGACGGCGCTGCCGCGACCTCCTGCTCCTCGGCCGGTGCCGGGAGGGCCGCGGGTGTCTCCTCCGCGTCCTCCTCCGGCTCCGGGCTCAGGTGGCGCGTGCGGGCGAGCGCGCGCAGCACGTCGCGCAGCTGGGCGGCGCGGTGCAGGCGGCCGCGCAGGTCGTTGCCGGTGGCGCGGTGGTGGAGGTCGGCGGGGATCTCCTTGACCCAGAAGCCGGCGGTCAGCGCGTCGATCGTCAGCGAGGTCTCCACGCCCCATCCGGGGGCGAGGGGCTGGCAGGCGTCCCAGGTCTCGCGGGTGATGCAGCGGGTGCCGGACAGCGGCTGCGTCGCCTCCCAGCCGGTCGCACGGAGGATGCCGCGGCGGGCGGTGCGCACCACGACGCCCATCCCGCCGGCGCCCGACTGCGGCGGCAGCAGCGCGATCGCCATGTCGACGCCCTCGCCGAGGACCGCCTCGACCAGCGGCTGCGCGGCAGCGGCGCTCTCCCCCATGTCCGCGTCGAGGAAGAGCAGGGCGCGGGGCTCGGAGGCGCGGTCGTCGATCACGGGCAGCGGGCCGGTGTGGCCGGGCGAGCGGGGTTCGGCGTGCAGCTCCTCGGAGAAGTCCTCCCCGCCGTCGGCCCGCTCGGCGCCCTCCTGGATCGCGACCATCTGCGCGCCGGTCGCCATCGCCGCGGCCTTGCCGCGGTTGGTCTTGTGCCGCACCACCAGGGCGTCGGCCCCCATCGCCACGGCGGAGGTGGCGTCGGACGAGCCGTCGTCGACGACGACCACCAGGTCGACCCCCGGGATCCCCCGGGCCGACGCGATGGTCGCCTCGATCCGCTCCGCCTCGTTCTTGGCGGGGATCACGACGGCGACCCGCTCGGGGCGGTGCGCCGTCAGCGGCCCCGCGGCGCTCATCGCAGCGTCACCTGACGGGCGACGATCCCGCCCCGGGCGCGACGCTCCATCGCGGTGAGCGGCTCGGTGGAGGTCAGCGCCTCCTCGAAGCGGGCGCGGAACGCCTCGGCCTCCGCCTCGGCGGCCTCGACCCCGGCGCCCTTGGGCAGGTCCCAGACGGGGATGGACAGGCCCTCGGCGCGGAAGGAGCCGACGTACTTCGCGCCCTCGCAGAGCGCGGACTCGCGGCGGGCGTGCAGGCGGGTGACGGCGTCGATGACGCGATCCTCGTCGGCGTCCAGCACCCAGCGCACGTGCTCCTTGGGGCCGGCGTCGACCCAGTAGGCGTGGGGCAGGCCCTCGACCGGTCGGGTGGGCATGATCGAGTCGTTCGCCTGGGTGATCGCCTGCTCGATCTCGCCGGTGCGCTCGGCGCTCGGGTCGAGCCAGAACTCGAAGGTGTCCTGGACCCGGATCGCGAAGTCGCCGGAGAGGTCCAGCACGTCCTGCAGGCGCGGGGAGTCGTCCTCGAGGGTGACGGAGGTGATCGGGCTGCCGGGCTCGAGCGCGACCGCCTGGCGGATCGCCTGACCGAGCCCGCGGGAGAGGTCGCCGCCGGGGAACGGGGCCTGCACGCCGACGGTGACAGTGCCGTCGGTGCGGCGCACGGCGGGCCAGGCCATCGGCAGGATCGTGGCGAGCTCGACGTCGACCGCGCCGTACTCCTCGGTGGTCCTCGCCGACATGGTCGCCGCGGGGATCAGCTGGCGCATCGCGACCAGGTCCTGCTCGTTCGGGAGGCCCTCGAAGGGGCGACGGACCAGCTCGTTGCGCGAAGGGGAACTCATGGCGGGGAGTCTACCGATCGGGAACGTGCTCCATGACGATCTCGGCCGCGTCCTCGGGGTTCGGGCCGACGACGGTGGAGCCGCAGCGGGAGTGGAGGCGGCGCGCGGCGGGCCTCCCACTCCGAGGCGTCGATATCCCGCATCTCGTTCACAGGTGCGTCCCCGCGTCCATCAGCTCCCGCGCGCACTCCTCGAGCTCGCGCGGCTCGACGCCGTCGAGCATGTGCAGGGCGAAGTCGGCGCTGAGCCGCTCGAAGAAGAGCGTTCCGCGCACCGAGTTGCCGTGCAGGTCCAGCTGCGGGGCGTAGCTCGCGACGCCGAAGCGGGAGGGCAGGGCGGCGATGATCCCGCCGCCCACCCCGGACTTCGCGGGCAGGCCCACGTCGCTGACCCAGTCGCCGGCGTTGTCGTACATGCCACAGGTGAGCATCACCGAGAGCACCTGACGCGCGGCGACGCGGGAGAACACCTCCTGGCCGGTGAGCGGGTTCGTGCCGCCGGAGGCGAGGGTCGCCGCCATGACGGCGAGGTCGGTGACGGTGGTGAGCACCGAGCAGCCCTCGATGTAGCCGTCGACCACCTCGATCGCGTCCTCCGTCATCGAGCCGGCGGCGCGCAGCATGTAGGCCAGCGCGTAGTTGCGATCGGCGCTCTTGAGCTCCTCGCGCCAGGTGACCTCGTGCGGTGCGAGCGGCCGTCCCGCCGCGGCGTCGAGCACCGCGCGCAGCCGCTGCGTGCGCTCGGCCTTGGTGGTGCCGAGCATGGCGTGGGTGCGGATCGCACCGATGTTGACCAGCGGGTTCTTCGGCTTGCGGGTCACGCGGTCGATGCTGAGCGCGTTGAACTCCTCCCCCGTCGGCTCCTCGTCCACGACCGCGTCGACGTAGTCCATGCCGTGCAGGTCGATCGCGGCGCCGTAGGCGAAGGCCTTGGAGATCGACTGCATCGGGAAGGCGTGGTCGGTGCCAGCGGCGGTGATCTCCCCGTCGATCGAGCAGACGGCCACGCCGAGGTGGTCCTCGCGCGCGCCGGAGAGGAAGGAGAGGGAGGGGATCTCGCCGTCGGTCTCGGCGCCGCCGACGATGCCGCGGTCGGGCCGGTCCGCCTCCGGATCGGCCGGTGCGGTCGCCGTGGACAGGGCCGTGGTGAGTCGGTCGAGGTACAGGGACAGGGAGGTCTGCGCGTCCGTCACGCCCCGACCGTACCGCCCGCGCCTCACGGGGCGAGAACGCCGCTCGTGACCCGTCGCACCGCCGCTGCTCGACACCGATGTCGGCCGTGACGGGCTGCAAGTTCTTGCAGGCTCCTCGAAGCTGTTGAGCAGACTCCTCTCAGGCCCTAGGGTCGATGGCGGGCGCGGCCGCACCGACGCGGCGTCAGCACTGCAAGATCTTGCAGAGCGGCGCCCCTCCCGCCCCCGGACAGAGGAGTCCCCCGCATGTCCCCCTCCCCCGCCCTGCGCCGTCCGCTGGCGCTGCTCACCGCACTCGTGACCACCGCGGCCGCCGCGCTCGTCGCCGCCCCCGCCGTGCAGGCGCTCGCCCCCGACCAGCCGGTGCTCGCCGGCTCGCTCCAGGACGAGCTGGGCTGCGCCGCGGACTGGACGCCGGACTGCGAGGCGACCGCGCTCGTGCTCGACGCCGCGACCGGGAAGCACACCTTCACCACCGACGCGCTGCCAAGCGGGACCTACGAGGTGAAGGTCGCCGTCGGGTCCTGGGACGAGAACTACGGTGTCGGCGGCGCCCCCGGCGGGGCGAACTACACCTTCTCGACGCAGGAAGGGGCTCGCGTGAGCTTCACCTACGACCCGGCCACCCACGAGCTCGCCATCGATGCGGGCGACTCGCTCGTCGCGGGCGACGGGCAGATGCTCGGCCACCTCGTCGACACGGACACGATCGCCTGGCCCGCGGAGCTCGTGACCGATGCGGAGGCGACGCGCTGGGAGCTGTTCACCGCGCCCGGCGGCGGGATCTCCGCCGACGGCGACGAGGTCACCGGCGGGAGGAGCCTCGGCGAGCTGACCCTGCGGGACGGCGACCTCGTCGAGGACGAGCTCGTCGGCCGCGCGCACCTGGCCGGTCACCTCGCCCTCGACCTGCCCGAGCTCGAGCGCGGAGTGCTCGAGAAGGCGCTGCGCGGCCAGCTGGTCGTCGCCCAGCACGGCACGGACGGACTCGAGGTGCTCACGGGGCTGCAGATCCCCGGCGTGCTCGACGCGCTCTACGCCGAGGCCGCCGCGGAGCAGCAGCTCGGTGCGAGCTGGGAGGACGGCGCGCCGAGCCTCGCGCTGTGGGCGCCGACCGCCCGCTCCGTCACCCTGCAGCTGCACGGCCCGGCGGAGTCCGCGACCGACCCGTCGGACCCCGTGCGGACGTACCCGATGCGGCGCGGCGCGGACGGCACGTGGACGTTCGAGGGCAGGAAGCACTGGGCCGGCCAGGCCTATACCTTCGCGGTCGAGGTGTACGTGCCCGCCCTCGACCAGGTCGTCACCAACGTCGTCACCGACCCGTACTCCGTGGGCCTGACCGTGAACTCGACACACTCGGTGCTCGTGGACCTGGACGACCCGCGCTGGGCGCCCGAGGTGTGGACCGACACGCCCGCCCCCGAGGTCGCGCAGTTCGCCGACCAGACCATCTACGAGATGCACCTGCGAGACTTCTCCGCCGGCGACGAGGCGCTGCCCGAGGGGATCCGCGGCTCCTACGCCGCCGTCGGCCACCCGGACTCGGCCGGCTCCGCGCGCCTGCAGGAGCTCGCCGAGGCGGGCATGACCACCGTGCACCTGCTGCCCACCTTCGACATCGCCACCATCGAGGAGGACCGCGCCGCACAGCTGCGCCCGGACATCCCCGCCGACGCCGGCCCCGCCTCCCCCGCGCAGCAGGAGGCCGTCGCGGCCGTCGCGGGCGAGGACGCCTACAACTGGGGCTACGACCCGCTGCACTACATGGCGCCCGAGGGCTCGTACGCGACCGAGGGCCACCAGGTCGGCGGCGAGCGCACCCGCGAGTTCCGCGCCATGGTGGGCGAGCTGCACGGCATGGGCCTGCAGGTCGTGCTCGATCAGGTGTACAACCACACCGCCGCGCACGGGCAGTCCGAGCGCTCGGTGCTCGACCGCATCGTCCCCGGCTACTACCAGCGCCTGGACCTCGCCGGCGGCGTCGAGAACTCCACCTGCTGCTCGAACATCGCCACCGAGCACACGATGGCGCAGAAGCTGATGGTCGACTCGACCGTGACCTGGGCGCGGGACTACGGCGTCGACGGCTTCCGCTTCGACCTCATGGGCCATCACAGCCGCGAGAACATGCTCGCCGTGCGCGAGGCGCTGGACGAGCTGACCCTCGAGTCCGACGGCGTGGACGGCAAGGACATCTACCTCTACGGCGAGGGCTGGGACTTCGGCGAGGTCGCCGGCAACGCCCGCTTCACCCAGGCCACGCAGGGGCAGCTCGGCGGCACCTCGATCGGCACCTTCAACGACCGGCTGCGCGACGCCGTCCACGGCGGCAGCCCCTTCGACACCGACAAGCGCACCTCCCAGGGCTTCGGCAACGGTCTCGCCACCATGCCGAACGGCCACTCAGAGGTGGGCGAGGCCGAGCAGCTGACCGACCTGCGCCACCGCACCGACCTGATCCGACTCGGGATGGCGGGCAACCTCGCCGACTACGAGCTGCTCGGCTCCACCGGCGAGGTGGTGCGCGGCGATCAGCTGGACTACAACGGCGCGCCGGCCGGGTACGCGACACGGCCCGAGGAGACGGTGAACTACGTCGACGCGCACGACAACGAGGCGCTGTACGACATGAACGTGTGGAAGCTGCCGCAGGACGCCCCCATGGACGTGCGCGTGCGGATGAACACGCTCTCGCTCGCGACCGTGGCGCTGGGCCAGTCGCCCTCCTTCTGGGCCGGCGGCACCGACCTGATGCGCTCGAAGTCCCTGGACCGCGACAGCTACGACTCCGGCGACCACTTCAACGCCATCGACTGGACCGAGCAGGACAGCGGGTACGCGAACGGCCTGCCGCCCGAGGGCAAGAACGGCGAGGCCTGGGACCTGATGGTGCCGATGCTGGAGGACCCGGCCAAGAACCCCGCCCCCGAGGACATCGCGTCCAGCAGCGAGGTCACCCTGGACCTGCTGCGCCTGCGCTCCTCCACGCCGCTGTTCACCCTCGGCGATGCGGAGCTGATCCGCCAGAAGGTCACCTTCCCGAACGCCGGTCCCGAGGCGACCCCGGGCCTGCTCGTGATGCGGATCGACGACACCGTCGGCCCCGACGTCGACCCCGCCCTCGACGGCGTGGTCACCGTCTTCAACGCCTCCGACGAGCCGCTCACCGAGCAGATCGAGCACATGGCCGGGCTCGGCTACACGCTGCACGAGGTGCAGGCGGACGGCGCCGACGAGGTCGTCAAGGGCGCGAGCTGGGACGCGGAGACCGGGACCGTGAGCGTGCCCGCGCACACCGTCGCCGTGTTCGTCGCCGAGCAGGGCACGGGCGAGGACGGGAAGCGCACGGGACCGCCGGAGCACGCGGGGCAGAAGGGTCGCCCCGCGCACGCCGGGGAGCAGGGCCCGCCCGCGCACGCGAACGGCAAGGCGAAGGGGCGCGCCGCGGGCGAGGGGTGAGCGGGAGCGCTCAGCCGTCGCAGGCCGAGGGGTCGACGGGCACGCCGGACAGGCGGATCACCGTCTGTCCGGGGACGGAGTACAGCTGGAGGCGCGCGCCGTCGGGGCGTGTCGTGTCGTAGCCGTAGGCGGGGGCGCCGCTGCGGCGGCCCGTGTCGCCCACGGCGTCGAAGCCGTGGGAGGCGAGGACCTCGTCGACGGCCTCGGCGCGTCCGCTCCAGGACGGATCATCCGCCAGGATGCCGAGTCCGGGATCGCGTCATGCGGCGCGGCGGAGCCTGTCGCCATGGACAGCGCTGCAACGAGACGGTCGAGGTACAGGGTCAGGGAGGTCGGTGCGCTCGTCACGGACCGACCGTGCCGCCCTGCGCCTCGTCCCTCTCATTCCGGCGGGTCGAAGGTCCCGCGGTCGGTGCGGAACGCGCGCCGGCGGGCGTAGGCGTGGACCGCCTCGAGCTGCTCGAACTGGTGCAGTGCCTGCTCGGCGAGCTCGCGGAACCCCTCCTCGTCCAGTCCGAGCTCCTGGGCGTTGTCGGCGAGGGTGAGCCAGCTGCCCCGTTTGCCGATCACCGCGCTGCGCATCAGCTCCGCCTCGAGCACCATCGTCATCGGGGAGCGCGCGACGAGCCGCCCGTTGCTCTTCAGACGGCCCGCATGCTCGCCGAGCCAGGCCGCGGCCTGCCGGTAGCGCCGGCGTTGCAGTCCGAGGTCGTCGATCAGCTGGTGGAGGAAGCGCCGCTCGGCACGGATCTGCTCGGCGATCGAGGAGAGCACGGGATGGACCGGCGTCTCCACGTAGTCGGCCGCCATCCGGTCGATGCGGGATGCGCCGGCGGCGGCCCCGGTGAGGTGGTCGGAGAGGTAGAGCCCGAGCAGCCCGGTGTCGATCCGCGGCGAGGCCCCGGCGTCACCGCCCGCGCCCTCGCCCGCGGAGGTCCCGTCGACCGCGAGGCGCGCCCGTCGGCTGTCGCGCGCACGCATCGGCACCGAGCCGGTGCCGCGGCCGTCGGCCATCCCCTCGAGCAGCTCGGAGAGGGCGTCGGCGGCGCTGTGACGGGGGCGCCAGCCCAGCTCGCGGTCGGCGCGGGCGTTGTCCATCACGGGGACGTTCATGCCCATGTCCAGCCATCCGGGGTCCGCGGCGACCAGACCTGCTCGGTGCGCTGTGGCGATCGCGGCGCGCACCGCGGGTACGGGAAGCTCGATCGCTCGCCCCGTGCCCACGAGGTGGGCGAGGTCCTGCACGTCGAGCACATCGTCCGCGCAGATGTTGAAGGCGCCGGGCACCTCTGCCACGGCCGCGGCGGCGTACGCCTCAGCGACGTCGCGGGCGTGCACCGCCTGGATCCGCAGCCCGCGCGGCAGCGGGAGCAGCGGCGGCCGCCCGGCGCGCAGCAGCTGCACGGGCATCCATCGGCCCAGGAAGTAGCGCTGGATCTCGGAGCCGGCGTCCCCCTGGAAGATCAGCGCGGGGCGCAGGCGGGTGAGCGTCATCGCGGGGTGCATACGCTCGATCTCGTCGAGGACCTGCTCCTGGGCGACCTTGTCCACGCTGTAGTGGGAGGTGCGCACGCCGCCCGTCGGCCACGACTCGTCACGGACCTCCCGTCCCGGGGACGGAGAATAGGCACCGACCGAGGAGGCGACCACCAGCGTGCCGACCCCCGCCTCCGCGGCGGCCCGGCCCACGTGCGCCGTCCCCTCGACGTTCACCCGGCGCAGGAGGTCCCGGTGAGAGTTGGGCTGGATCAGCCAGGCGAGATGGATGACGGCGTCCGCTCCACGCAGCGCCTCGGTGAGCTCGGCGATCGCCTCCTGCGCAGGCGTCGCACCCCCGATGTCGATCGCGGCCCACTCCGCGCTCGCGTACGGCTCCTCGGTGCGCACGGGGAGACGCCGCGCGATTCCGAGGACCGAGGTGACCTCGGGCCGGCGGGCGAGGGCTGCGAGCACCTCGGTCCCGACGTTCCCCGTGGCTCCGATGACGGCGACTCTCACGGCGTGCTCCTCCTCTGCCCACCGAGTACGCGGTGGGGCGATGGCACCTGCGGTCTCGTCCCAACCTAGGTCGCCGGGACCGCGCGGAGAAGGGAAGGGCTCGGACGCCGACCGCTCGGTCTCCTCCCGGACCTTTGTCCGGCCGCGCCGGATCTCGTTGCCACCCCTCCCCCGCCGGGGTACCGTCATCGCACCTGTGGCACGAACGACGACGAGGTGGATCGTGAGCGAGGCAGGATGACCGTCACCGACTGGTCGCCGACGGATTCCGACTACCAGGCCCAGCTGCGGCGAGCGCACGAGGATCTGCGCGCGAGCACCGTCCCGGACGAGGCGCCGTGGCCGGTGCGCGCCCCGGTGCTGGACTCCTGGCGACGCTCGCTGGCCGCGCTGCCCGACGGCACGGGCACCGCGCGCGCCGTCCTCGAGGGGACGAGCTCGCCCGGGTGCGCCGCGCGCATCCCTTCTCCGCGATGCTGCCGCTGCTGCGCTCGCGACTGATCGAGCCGGCCGTCGACGCGGGGCTCGTGGTCGCGCTCGGCGACGCGGAGGGCCGGCTGCTCTGGGTCGAGGGCCGCTCCTCCGTGACCTCCCGGGCCGATGCGATGGGCTTCGCCGCCGGCGCCGACTGGTCCGAGCCCGCGATGGGCATCTCCGCCCCGGCGCTCGCGCTCACCACCGGGTCGCCCACCCAGGTGGTGGGCGCGGAGCACTTCCACGAGGCGGTGCATCCGTGGAGCTGCAGCGCCGTGCCGGTGCTGGGCCCGCGCACCGGGTCGACGATCGGGGTGCTCGACGTCACCGGCAGCGCGGACGCGGTCGCGCCCCTGGTGCTGCCGCTGATCCGCGCGACCTCGCGCGCTCTCCAGGCGGAGCTGCGCGCACAGGGCGCGGGACGCGCCCCCGCCGAGAGCACCGTCCGCGCCGAGGTGGTGCGCCTGCGGCGCGTGCTCGAGCTCCTCCCCCGCCCGGGCCCGGTCCGCGTCTACCCTGGGAGCGGGAGCGACCCTCGCTCCGGCGCGACGAGGCGCCGACCGAGAGGAGAGGACCATGCCGCACCTGCTCGACGTCCCCGGGACGATGCGCTGGATCCGACGCGACGGCATCGAGAACATCCTCGCGGGGATGGTGAGATATCTGGAGTCCGACCTGCTGCGCTGGGAGGAGTTCGAGAAGGTCCCGCGACTGGCCAGCCACAGCGCGCACGGGGTGATCGAGCTGATGCCGACCAGCGACGGATCGCTGTACTCCTTCAAGTACGTCAACGGCCACCCGCACAACCCCGCCCGTGGGCTGCAGACCGTGACGGCCTTCGGCGTGCTCGCCGACGTCGACAACGGCTACCCGATCCTCCTCTCCGAGATGACGCTGCTGACCGCGCTGCGCACCGCCGCGACGTCGGCGCTCGCCGCGCGGGAGCTCGCCCTGCCCGGCGCCCGCGTCCACGCCCTGATCGGGGCGGGCTCGCAGGCCGAGTTCCAGGCGCTCGCGATGCGGACCGTGCTCGGGATCGACCGTCTGCGCGTGCTGGACCTCGACGCCGCGGCGGTGGAGAAGGTGCGGCGCAACCTCGTCCCTCTCGGCTTCGAGATCCACGCCGCGAGCTCGATCGAGGACGTGCTCGAGGGCGCCGACGTGGTCACCACCTGCACGGCGGACAAGGCCCGGGCCGCGGTGCTGCACAGCGAGCAGGTGCGCCCAGGCATGCACCTCAACGCCATCGGCGGCGACTGCCCGGGCAAGACCGAGCTGGACCCGACGATCCTCGAGGAGGCGCGAGTGGTGGTCGAGTACGAGCCGCAGACCCGGATCGAGGGCGAGATCCAGCAGCTGTCCGCCGACGTCGAGGTCACCGAGCTGTGGCGGATCCTCGTCGGGGACGCCTCGAGCCGCACCTCCGACGCCGAGGTGACGGTGCTGGACTCCGTCGGCTTCGCGCTCGGGGACTTCTCGGCGCTGCGCTGCGCGCTGGACGCGACCGAGGGCACGGACCTGCTGGGATGGGTGGACCTCGTCGCCGACCCCGACGACCCGAAGGACCTCTTCTCCCTCGTGACATGACGACAGCCGGCGTCCTGAGCAGGACGCCGGCCATCGGCATGCAGTACGTGCGCGAGGGGTCAGTCCTCCGCGGGAGTCGCGCTCGGGGCACTGGGCGCGCTCTGCGCGCTGCGTCCGCCGACCCGCGTCCGGTGACCGCCGCGACCGATGCCGCCGCGGGTGCGGGTGAGGCGGTAGTCGATGCGGTCGTCGACCAGCGAGGCGATCTCGTCGGTCGAGGCGTGGGTGCGGCTCACCTCGTCGGTGATGTGCGCGGTGACCCGCTCCAGGCGGGCGAGCCGCTCGTGCTCGGAGAGCACCGCCCGGTCCAGGCTGAGCGCCTTCACCAGCGCCACGCACATCAGCAGCAGGATCACGCTGAACGGCAGCGCGGTCATCAGCGAGCCTGCCTGCAGGGAGGTCAGGCCGCCCGAGAGCAGCAGCGCCGCGGCGAGCAGGCCCTCGAGCAGCGCCCACAGCACCCGCGACCACATCGGCGGGTTCGGGTGGCCTCCCGAGGCGAGCATGTCCACGACGAGTGAACCCGAGTCGGAGGAGGTCACGAAGAAGACCGCGACCAGGACGATGCCGAGCACCGACAGCAGCTGGGTGGCAGGGAACTGCTCGAAGATGCGGAACATCGATTCCTCGGCGGTGATGTCACCGAGGTCGCCGGCACCGAACCACTGGCGGAACAGGCCGTTGCCGCCCCAGATCGAGAACCAGATCATGCCCACGAGGGTGGGGACCAGCAGCACGCCGGCCACGAACTGGCGCACGGTGCGGCCCTTGGAGATGCGGGCGATGAAGACGCCGACGAAGGGGGCCCAGGCGATCCACCAGCCCCAGTAGAACAGGGTGTTGCCGCCGAACCAGCTCTGCGCCTCCTCGGAGCGGGTGTACGCGCCGACGTCGAGGGTCAGGTGGAAGACCTCGCTGAGGTAGATGCCGAGGGACTCCACGAAGTTCTGGAAGATGAACACGGTGGGGCCGAACAGCAGCGCGGCGACGGCGAGCAGGCCCGCGAGGGTCAGGTTGCCGTTGGAGAGCCACTTGATGCCGGCGCCGACGCCGCTGACCACGGAGAGGGTCGCGATGAAGGTGATGACGATGATCAGCACGACCAGGAAGTTCGTGGTGACCTCGTCGACCAGGCCGATGACCTGCATGCCGGCGGCGATCTGCTGGGCGCCCAGGCCCAGCGAGGTCGCGATGCCGAAGACGGTGCCGAAGATGGCGAGCACGTCGATGACGTCGCCGATCCAGCCCTTCACCCGGTCGCCGAAGATCGGCTCGAGGGCCCAGCGGATGGAGACGGGGCGGCCGCGGCGGTGCATCGCGTAGGCGATGGCCAGGCCGATCACGGCGTAGGCGGCCCAGGGGTGCAGGCCCCAGTGCAGGAAGGTCTGCGCCATCGCGAGGCCCGAGGCCTCGACGCCCTCGACGTCCCAGCCGGGCTTCGGCGCGGTGGTGGTGTAGCTCAGCGGCTCGGCCACGCCGTAGAAGACCAGGCCCACGCCCATGCCGGCGGAGAACAGCATCGCGAACCAGGACAGCAGCCCGAACTCGGGCTCGTCGTCGTCCCGGCCGAGGCGGATCGAACCCCAGGAGGACAGCGCGACGATGATCGCGAAGGCGACGAAGACCCCGATGGCCAGCATGTAGAACCAGCCGAGGTTCGCCACGATCCAGCCCTGCGAGGTCTCCATCACGTTGCCGGCGCTCTCGGGGAACAGCACCGACAGCAGGGCGACGCCGAGGATCACGGCCATCGCGGGCCAGAACACGGCAGGCGCGATCGTGCCCTTGCTGATGCGCGCGCCCTGTCGGCGCAGCTTCTCGGTGATCTCGTCGTCGGAGTCGTCGGTGGCGATCTGCTGGGACCGGGGGAGATGAACGGTCCTGGGGAGCTCTTCGGGCCATGCGGAGATGTCGGAGCCCTGCGAGGCCGCCTCCGCTCCCTGGTCGTGACCTGAGCTGCTCATAGCGGTCCCTTCTTGTCGACTATCGGATTCCCACCAACTGTGCAGGATGCCCAGGGTATGTCGAGAATAGGTCGATCCGGAGTCCGAAGGTCAGACAACCGGCATCTGCGCAGTTCAGCACGCGTCCACGCGCGGTCGCGCCGTCCGACGCGACGGTCGGGGAACTCACATGCCCGACCCGGCGCACGTGGCTCATCACACTCGCGAGCGCCAGAGCAGCCAGACCGGGTACGGCGCCCGGATCAGCGAGAGCTTGAGCCCGGCGGGCACTCGGGCGGGGGCGATCAGGGTGCGTCCGAGCACGTCCGCGAGGGCGACCAGGCCCACGAAGCCGACGACCCCGACCGTGAGCACGCGGGTGCGCTCCAGTCGCACCTCATCGCCGGCGTCGAGCAGGCTCCTGATCCTGGTCGGCGCGCCCGTCGGCCGGGCCGCGCTCGGTGCCGGTGAGGCGGCCGATGCCGCGCATGCCGTGGAAGACGACCAGCGCCGCCACCGTCCCCAGCGCGATGCCGGTGAACGCGAAGCCGCCGACCTCCCAGTGCAGGTCCGCGATCGCGATGACGAGGGCGACTCCCGCGGTCATCTGGTTCACGGGACGGGCGAAGTCGACCTTCCCGTCGATCCACATGCGGAAGCCGACGATCGCGATCAGCCCGTAGAGCACGAAGGTCACGCCGCCGAGCACGCCCGGTGGGATGGTGTTGATCAGCGCGCCGACCTTCGGGGAGAGGGACAGGCCGATCGCCACCAGGCCCGCGACCCAGTAGGCGGCGGTGGAGTAGACGCGGGTCGCGCTCATGACGCCGATGTTCTCGCCGTAGGTGGTCGTCGGCGAGCCGCCGAAGGTGGCCGAGAGCGCGGTCGCGGCGCCGTCGGCGAAGAGGGTGCGCCCCACCATGTGGTCGAGGTTCTTCCCGGTCATGGTGCCGACGCTGGTCACGTGGCCGACGTTCTCCGCCAGCAGCACCACGATCACGGGCAGGAAGATCGGCAGCAGGCCGAGATTGAACTCCGGGTGGTGGAACTCGGGCAGGCCCAGCCAGGCCGCCTCCCGCACCGGGGTGAAGTCGACCTCGCCGCGGGCGAGCGCGATCAGGTAGCCGACGACCACGCCGACCAGCACGCTGATGCGTCCCAGCAGCCCGCGGAACAGGGCGGTGCACAGCAGGATCGCGATCAGGGTGAGGGTCGCGGTGACCGGGGCCTGCGAGAAGTTGTTCTGGTACGTGGTGGGCACCAGGTTCAGGCCGATCAGGGCGACGATCGATCCCATCACCACCGGCGGCATGAGCCGGCCGATCCAGCCCGTGCCGATCCGCTGCACGAGCAGGCCCAGCAGGGCCAGCAGCACGCCGGTGACGAGCACCCCGCCGAGCGCGGCGCCCATCGAGTCGGCCTGGGTGGAGGCGGTGATCGGGGCGATGAACGCGAAGGAGGAGCCGAGATAGCTGGGCACCCGGTTCCGCGTGATCGTGAGGAACAGCAGGGTGCCGATGCCGGAGAAGAGCAGCGTGGTCGAGGGCGGGAAGCCGGTGATGACGGGGACCAGGAAGGTCGCGCCGAACATCGCGATGACGTGCTGGGCGCCGATCCCGATCGTCAGCGGCCAGGCGAGCCGCTCCTCGGGCAGGACGATCGCGTCGGGGGCGACGGTGCGGCCGTCTCCGTGCAGGCTCCAGCGGAACATGGTTCTCCAAGGGGGGAGGGACGGCGCCGGCGCAGCCGGCCGGCGGGCCGGTCAGCGGCCGGGGAAGATATTCCGCTCGGCGGTGGCGTCGGAGACGTCCGGGACCAGGTCGAGGAGGGAGACGCGACCGTTGTCGCGGGCGCGGAAGTCGGCGAACATGCGGGTGATGTCCGGGGCGCCGAACTCGTCCCGCACGGGGGCGGGGACCGTGAGCATGAGCGCGGTCGCGATGCCGAGCACGAGGGCGACGCCGCCGGTGACCAGGCCCGCGCCGCTCGCGGTCGCGATCGAGCTGACGATGACGTCGAGGAAGCCGACGACGACCAGGACGAGCGAGGCGACGACCCCGCTGGCCCGGGCGCTGACCGCGGGGCGGGAGAGCAGCGCGGTGCGGCCGAAGACGGAGACCAGCACGAAGCAGGCGCAGACCGCGGCGTCGACCAGGTGGAGGACGGGGCCGCCGGGGCGGGGCACGGAGGTCGCCGCGAGGGCGCCCATCAGGTGCCACAGCACCGCGGCGGAGTGCATCAGGGCGCTGAGCTCGAGGGCGCGCACCGAGTACACCAGCCAGTCGGTGCGGCGGAACGACAGCGGCATGGAGCGCACGAAAGAGCGGGAGATCATCAGCCCCAGCGCGGCGAAGAGGAAGGGCAGGTAGACGAAGCCGCGGGCGACGCTGATCGGGGCGGCGAACTGCAGCCCGAGGGTGTTGTCGGCCAGCGCCGCGATCGCGAGAGCGGCGACGACGGCGGTGGAGAAGACGTACCAGGAGCGCTCCCGGCGCAGCGCGGCGGCCAGCACCACGGCCAGCAGCAGCGCGGAGATCAGCGTGTTCGCGAAGGTCATCAGCGAGAACGCCCAGCCGGTGGTGAACAGGCGGCCGACGATCATCACCAGCGCCAGCAGCAGCGCGGCGGCCGCGGCGGTCCCGACCCCGAGGAGCAGCCGTCGAGCGGCGCGACGAGCCCGCTCCTGCGGGAGATAGCCCTCGTGGGCGCGCGGCTCGATGCCGAGGATCGCGCCGAGCAGCAGCAGGGAGACGCCCACGCCGACCCCGACGGGGGGTCCGTCGGGCAGGGGGTCGAAGAGCACCGGGAGGGAGAGGACCAGGTCGGCGCCGAGCACGAGCAGGGCGATGACGAGGGCGGGGGCCATGCCCGCCACGCGCAGCGTCCGGATCGCGCGCAACGGCGGCGCGGCGGGGACCCAGCGCAGGGCGTGGACGGCGACCAGTCCGGCGAGCGCGACGCCGATCGAGATCCGGCCCAGCAGATCCAGGACCGGGTTGTCCGCGACGGTGAAGGTCGTGGTGAGGGCGGAGGTGAGGCAGATCAGGGCGAGCACGTCGCGCAGCGCGTCGAACAGGCCCAGGTCCTTGAAGCGCTCCGGCAGCTGGAAGCCGGCGATCGGGATCTCGTCGTCCTCGGCGTTCGGGGTGGTGCCCGAGCGGGCATAGGAGACGACGCGGGGGCGGGCGAGCGGGGCGACGGTCTCGGCGTCAGCGCCGTCGGCCCCGTCGGAGCCGTCCTCCTCGCCCTCCACCACGGGGATCGCGCCGGTGACCGCGTCAGGCTCGGCGCCGGGGCGGTCCTGGTCCGGCAGCGCCGGACCCTTCCCGCGGCGTGCCAGCAGCGGCTGGGCGTAGCGGTCGAACTCCTCGCGGCCGGGAAGGCGGTCGGTCGGGAGGCTGTGGGGGTCGTCGATGGCGAAGATCCAGTCGGCGTCCTGGTCCTCCTCCGAGCGCGGATCCCTGTCCATCGACCTTCTCTCCTGCTGTTCGTCGCCCGGACGGTCGCCCGGGTGCAAGCCTGCCCCCCGCATCCTAGGGAGCGCGGGGGCGCAGGGGCCGTCGGCACGCCGTGGGATCTTCGCTACAGGTGCAGGCGCGTGGCCAGCTCCTGCCGCACCGCGCCGCCGCGCACCGTCAGCAGCAGCACGATCGAGAGCACGCTCAGGCCGCCGCAGATCGCCGAGGGGATCACGGTGCCCACCCAGCCCAGCGCCAGGAACACGATCGGAGTGAGCCCCAGCAGCACCGTCAGCCCGAGATAGACGATGTAGTCGCCCACCTGCATCCGCACCGCCCGCACCGTGATCACCAGCCCGATCAGGGAGGCGGCGCACAGGATCGGCACCACGAAGGTGAGGGACCAGGCGTCCCAGCCGCTCAGGTAGTCCCAGTACACGCAGACGCCGCCGGCGAGCGCGACGAGATAGACGATGAACTTCGCGAGGTTGCGGCGCTTGCCCACCGCGACCAGCACCACCAGCCAGGTCGCGACCACGCCCAGCCACACCGAGCGCAGCGCCCCCAGGCCCTGCTCCTCGGGACGGAACAGCAGCTGGGCGAGGAAGGACAGTGCGATCACCGCGAGCGAGGTCAGCGTGAGCACGCGCAGCACGCGGCGGCGCCGGAAGCGCAGCGGCACCGCCGGATAGGGGCTCGGCGAGGCGGTGCCCTCGAGCGTCGCCGCGCACAGCGGGCAGCGGGTCCACTCCCCCTCGACGCCGACCGCGCAGTCGGGGCATCTCCTCATCGGCCGACCTCCGCGAGCTCCGCCTCGGTGGTCCGGGACGCGGCCACGGACACCTCGATGCCGGCCTCGGTGAGGATCCGCGCGTACTCCCGCACGTGCTCCGTCTCCACGAAGGGCGAGGTGAAGGAGATCGTGAGCAGGCCGGCGTGGGAGATGGCGCAGAACTGGGGCCGCGCGGCGGAGACGTGGAAGAGCATCCGGCCGACGTGCGGGGCGGCGGCCTCGGGCAGCGTCACCCGGCCCAGGTTCGAGATCGCGACGGTGAGCGAACGGTTGTTCGCCCGGTTGGCCAGCCCCAGCAGCACGTCCTTGAGCGGGCGGGGCACGATCCGGGCCAGCGGAGCGCGCTCCACCCGGATCAGGCGGCGCAGCCTCCCCTCGAGCGCCTCCGGCCTCGCCTCGGCGCCGAAGTCCTGCTGGAGCCGCCGCGCGACCTCGCCGAGGGAGTCGCCGCCGGCGCCGTAGGTGTGGGAGACGGTGATCGTGGCGAAGAAGTTGCGTGCCGAGTCGGAGGGGAAGAACTGGCGCAGGTTCACCGGCACCGAGGCGGCGAGGGTGCGGGCGCCGCGGGCGTCCCGCTCCAGCGCGCCGGTGCGGCGGATCGCCTCGAAGAACGCGGCGGTGAGGAACATCGACATCGCCACGCCCTCCCCCTTCGCGAGGGCGAGCACGGGCGCCACCGGCATCGTCAGCTCGAGGACGCGGGTGCGGTGGTCGGGGGTGCGGGTGCCGCGCAGGCGCAGCACCCGTCGCGGCGCGAGCGAGGCCGGGTCGGGGGTGTCGGAGTCCTCTCCCGCAGGCTCCTCCGCGATCTCGGGCTCCTCCTCCTCGGCGCGCAGCATCGCGGAGACGGCCTCGCGGCTGAACTCCTCCTCGTGCGCGGCCCGCTCCTGCTCCTCCCGCGCCCGGGCGGCGCGCTCGGCCCGTGTGCGCCGACGGAAGTGGTGGGCGAAGGAGTCGGCGGCCAGCTCGTGGACCTCCAGCTCGTCCGAGCCGGCCGCGTCCGCCGTGCCCTCGGGGGCGAAGCGGCGACGGCAGTACTCCTCCAGCAGTGCGGCGAGGAACCACAGCGCCCCGGTCCCGTCGGAGAGGGCGTGGAACACCTCGAGGCTCACCCGGCGGCGGTGGTGGACGACGCGGAACAGCAGGGTGCGGCGGTCGGCCTGGTAGATCGGGGCGCAGGTGTGCTCGGTCTCCGGCTCGAGGACGGGGCGGAGGTCGCTGTCCTGGAGGTAGTACCAGAACACGCCGCGGCGCAGCACCGCGTGGTAGAGCGGGAAGCGCTCGTAGGTCACGTCCAGGGCCTCCTGCAGCAGCGCCGGGTCGACCTCGTGGTCCAGCTCGGCGGCCATGCGGAAGACCTTGGTGTCCACGTCGCTGCGGGCGGCGAGGAAGATGTTCGAGGCGTTGTCCAGGCGCACCCAGTGCCGTCGCCGGACCGGCAGGGAGAGCTTCACGGCCCCTGCTCCAGGAACTCGTCGATCACCACGTACGCCTCCTTCAGGGGGCGCGCGAAGCGGGGCAGGGTGATCACCCCGTGCAGCGCCTCCTCGAGGCGGTGGACGCGCACCCGGTTCCCGGCCGCGGCGAGCGCCCGGCCGTAGGCCTCCCCCTCGTCGCACAGCAGGTCCAGGCCCGCGCTGAGCACGAGGGTGTCCGGCTGTCCGGAGAGGTCCTCAGCCATCAGCGGGGCGACCAGTCGGCTGCGGCGCAGCGCGGGGTACGGGACGTACAGGTCGAGATAGTCCTGGACCTCCGTGCTGGTGAGCCGGTAGCGGTCGCCGAGCCGGCGCACGGACTCGAAGGGGGAGGTGGCGGGGTCGTGGTCGTAGTGGGTGACCGGGTAGAGCAGGATCTGGCGCGAGGGGATGCGGTGGCCGCTCTCGCGCAGCAGCAGCGAGACGGCGGCGGCGAGGTTCCCTCCCGCCGAGTCCCCGACCAGGACGATCCGGTCCGGGTCCGTCAGACCCGCCCGGCCCGGGTCCTCCAGCAGGCCGCGCGCGACGCCGTAGCAGTCCTCGAGCCCGGCGGGGAAGGGGTGCTCGGGGGCGAGGCGGTAGTCGACGGAGGCGACGCGGCAGCCGGTGAGGTCCGCCATGGTGGCGCAGGCGGGGGTGTAGCTCTCGATGTCGCCGGTGACCCAGCCGCCGCCGTGGAAGAACAGCAGCAGGTCCTCGCGGCGCCGCTCGGTCGGCGCGAACACCCGCACCGGCACGCGGTGCCCGTCGGGGGCGTCGGAGAAGGTGTCCCAGGTGGGGGTGCGGTAGCGGGCCGTCGGCAGAGAGGCCAGACGTCGCTGGAGGGCGCGGACGCGCTGGTAGTCCTCGCGCAGGTCGAAGCGGCCGGCCCGGGCGACCGCCCGCAGGGCCAGGCGCAGCAGGGCGCTCACGGCCGCAGCTCCCGCTTCTCCCCCGCGAAGCGGATCGCGGGCCCCGCCTCGGCGCCGCCCTGCCCCATCTCGACGACGGGACCGATCAGCAGGCGGTGGGTCGCGGCGTCGACGCCCTGCTGGATGCGCAGCGCGAAGTGGGCGAGCGCGCCGGGGAGGATCGCGTCCCCGTCGGCGGTGCGCCCCGCCTCGATCCCGGCGAGCATCCCCTGCAGCGGCGCGCCGGGAGTGCCGAAGCGGTCTGCGAGCGCCTGCTGGTCCTCGGCGAGCAGGCTCAGGCAGCAGTGGCCCGCCTCCTCCACCGCCTCCGCGGCGCGGGAGAGCCCGTACAGGGCCAGGCCCATCGTCGGCGGGTCGTAGGAGATGTCGAGATAGGAGTCGACGGTGACGAGCAGGTCGTGGGGCCCCTGCCGGGTGCTGACCACGGCCAGGCCCACGGCGAGCAGGTCGCTGAGGCGGCGGTACTCGTCCTGGTCGACGCCGTGATGCGCCATGCTCACCGCGCGGTGGGGAGCATGCGGGCGCGGGCGGAGTCCGCGCCGAGGATCTCCTTGCCGAAGGGGAAGCAGGTCACGGGGATCAGCTTGAGGTTCGCCCACGCGAGCGGGATGCCGATGATCGTGACGGCCTGGGCGAGCGCGGTGACGACATGGCCGAGCGCGAGCCACCAGCCGGCGATCACGAACCAGATCACGTTGCCGATCGTTCCGGCGGCGCCGCCGCGGCCGGTGTCGACGACCTCGCGGCCGAAGGGCCAGATCACGAACCCCGCGATGCGGAAGGACGCGAGTCCGAACGGGATCGTGACGACGAGGAGGCAGGCCAGGATCCCGGCGACGAGATAGCCGAGGAAGAGCGACCAGCCGGCGGTCAGCAGCCAGACGATGTTCAGGACCAGGCTCAGGAGGGAACGCATGGGGCCAGGGTAGGCACCGCTGCTGTCCGCGGCCAGGGGGCTGTCCCCCGACCGTGCGGGAGGGCCACTACCCTGGGACGCATGCCAGCTCCCGAGATCGCGCTGACCGAGCGCTTCCAGTCCGCCTTCGCCGCCGCCTTCGGGCCCGAGTTCGCGGACGCCGATCCGATCATCCGCCCCTCGCAGTTCGCGGACTTCCAGTGCAACGCCGCGATGGGACTGGCCAAGCGCCTCGGCCGCAAGCCCCGCGACATCGCCGCGGACATCCTCGCCGCCGTGGACCTCTCGGACATGGCGGAGGCACCGGAGATCGCCGGTCCCGGCTTCCTGAACATCCGCCTGCGCACCGACTGGGTCGCCTCGCAGGCCGCCGAGCTCGCGGCCGACGCCCGCCTCGGCGTCCCCTCCCCGGAGCGGGCGGACACCGTGGTGCTCGACTACTCGGCGCCGAACGTCGCCAAGGAGATGCACGTCGGCCATCTGCGCACCACGGTCGTCGGCGACTCGATCGCTCGCACCCTCGAGAAGCTCGGCCATACCGTGGTGCGCCAGAACCACATCGGCGACTGGGGCACCCCCTTCGGGATGCTCATCGAGCACCTCCTCGAGGTGGGCGAGGACAGCGCCGAGGCGGAGCTGCTGACCACCGACCCCAACGCCTTCTACCAGGCGGCGCGCGCGAAGTTCGACGCCTCCGAGGCCGCCGCCGACGGCGGGTCCGGCTTCGCCGCGCGAGCGCGTCGGCGCGTGGCGACCCTCCAGTCCGGGGACGCCGAGTCGCTGCGCATCTGGACGCACCTGGTGGGGCTGTCCAAGGAGTACTTCCACCGCATCTACGAGATGCTGGACGTGACGCTGACCGACGAGGACCTCGCCGGCGAGTCGACCTACAACGACCAGCTCGAGACCACCTGCACCGATCTGGAGACCGCCGGGATCGCCCGGATCTCCGACGGGGCGCTGTGCGTGTTCCCGGAGGGCTTCACCGGGCGCGACGAGCAGCCGCTGCCGCTGATCATCCGCAAGTCCGACGGCGGCTACGGCTACGCCACCACCGATCTCACCGCGATCCGCCATCGCGTGCGGGACCTCGGGGCGGACCGCATCGCCTATGTCGTCGGCACCGCGCAGGAGCTGCACTTCCGGATGGTGTTCGCCACCGCGCGGGAGGCGGGCTGGCTGCCTGACGAGGTCGAGGCGACCCATGTGAAGATCGGCTCCGTGCTCGGCGAGGACGGCAAGATCCTGCGCACCCGCTCCGGCGCCTCGCTGCGGCTGATGGCGCTGCTGGAGGAGGCGGTGGCGAAGGCCCGCACCGTCATCGACGAGCTGCGCCCCGACCTCTCCGACGAGGAGCGCGAGCAGATCGCGCACGCGATCGGGATCGGCGGCGTGAAGTACGCCGACCTCTCCACCGCGCACGACTCGGACTACACCTTCGACCTCGACCGGATGCTGGCGCTGACCGGCAACACCGCGCCCTATCTCCAGTACGCGGTGGCCCGGATCCGCTCGATCGGCCGACGGGCCGAGACGGCCGGCGTCACCGCTGCGGCCGCGCCCCTGGTCGTGAACGACGCGGAGCGGGCGCTCGCGCTGCAGCTGCTCGATTTCGGCCCGGTCCTCGCCTCCGTCGGCGCGGAGTACGAGCCGCACCGACTGTGCGCGTATCTCTTCTCCCTCGCGCAGGCGTTCACCGCCTTCTACGACGCCTCCCCGATCCTCAAGGAGGACGACGCGGAGGTGCGCGCGGGCCGTCTCGCCCTCGCGCAGCTCGCCGAGCGGGTGCTCGTCGAGGGCCTCGACGCGCTCGGGGTGGAGGCGCCGCAGCAGATGTGAGGGCACCCCCGGGGAGGCATTTCGGACATCCCTCCCCCGTCGTGACCGAACCGTGTCCGCCGTTACCCAAACGTGCCCCAGTCCGGCGGTCGATCCCTGGTCAGAGCCAGGATCTGCTTCCTACGCTGAGACGGTGTCCACGATCCGCTCGGCCCATCGCGCCCTGTGGGGCGCCTATGCGCTCCTCGCACTGGTCCACCTCGGCGCGCTCCTGGCCGACGCGGATCTGATCGGCCGGATCACCCAGCCGATGTTCGACCCGCTGCTCATCGCCGTGGTGCTCACCGCGGCCCCGTACCGCTCCCGCACGACGGGGCTGATGCTCGGTGCCCTGGCCTGCGCATGGATCGGCGACAGCGTGGGGCAGGTCCCCGTCGAGGGCAGCGGGATGCTCGCCGTCGTCGGCTTCCTGGGCGCGCTGATCTGCTACTCGGCCGCCCTCGTGCCGCTGTGGACCCGTTCCCGCGACCCGATGCGCATCGCGCTCGCGATCCCCTACGGTGCCGTGGTGGTCGGGCTGTTCGTCGCCTGCGCGGACGGGGCCGGCTCCCTGCTGCCGATGGTGGCCGCCTATGCGGTGGCGCTGGCGACGATGGCCTTCCTCTCGGCCGGCGGCAACGGCCTGACCTGGACGGGAGGCACCCTGTTCCTGCTGTCGAGCTCGCTGCTGGGGATGGACTGGTTCCTGCCCGGCGCCGCGATCGCGTTCAGCACGGAGCTGGTGATGCTGACCTACCTGGTGGGCCACGCCCTGCTCGTGGCGGGGCTGGTGCAGGCGATGCCGCGGCACCGCTGGACCGTCGCCGCCCCCGCCCCCTCGCTCGTGATCGTCGAGGGCTGACGGGGCCGCTCAGCCCTCCCGGCCCTCCTGGCCCTTCCGGCCCAGGGCGCGGCCGATCAGCTCGGACTGCTCGCGGTGCAGCCGCTCGATGTCCTCGCCCTTGCGCGGGATCAGCTGCAGCCCGAGGCGGCCGCCGATCTCCCGATAGGCGACCTCCTCGCCGTTCTCCTCGAGCTGGAGCCGCGCGACCCGCGCGTCGGAGGCGAAGAGGTCCTTCTGGCCGACGCTCAGGTGCAGCGGCGGCAGGCCCTCCAGGCCCCGGTTGATCGGGGAGAGGTCCGGATCGTCCAGCGGGGTGCGCCCGGCATAGCGGCGGGCCGCATCGCGCAGCAGGCGCCGCTCGTGCACCGGATCGGACTGGTCCGTCTCGCTCATCCACGCGGCGGACAGCTCCAGGTCCAGCCAGGGCGACATCAGCACGATCGCGGCCGGGGCGGGCACCGGCGCGAGCGCCTCGGACTCCTGCTCGACCAGTCGCCGCGCGACGACCACGGCGAGCCCGCCGCCGGAGTGCTGGCCGCTGAGCACCCACGGGCCCTCGCCCAGCCGTCCGTCGGCCGCGAGCGCGGCGAGGACCGCCTCGACGTCGTCCCGGGCGACGGGGTGCTGGTGGTCGGGGGCGTTGCGGTAGTCGACCATGAGCCCGGCGCAGTCCTGCGCCTCGACCTGCCGGGAGAGCCACGCCCAGTCGCTGGTGAAGGGGCCCGAGACGTAGGCGCCGCCGTGCAGGTGGATGATCAGCCCGTTACCGCGGTGGTGGCGGTCCAGCCAGACGGTGCGGGTGCGGCCGATCATCTCCTGCTCGATCGCATGGGACTTCAGCACGTGCGAGGGAGGCTGCGGGCTGCGGGCCTCGCGCAGCGCCTGATGGGTGAGGGCGGAGGGGATCGGGATCCTCGCGGCGGCGCGAGCCCCCGTCACCACGGCGTCTCGGATGCGACCCATCGCTTGCCCTCCTGTCCGCGGCCGCTCGGGCCGCCTCTGTGCCGGTCCGCCCAGGCTAACGACCCCGCCTGGACGGTGCGGGAGCGGCACCGGCCGGGCTCCGTCCCGCCGGTACGCTTCGAGCATGCCTGAGACCTCCGCCCCCGCTCCCCTGCTGGTCCTCGTCGCGATGCCCGAGGAGGCCGCGCCGCTGACCTCCCGCCTCGAGGACCCCGCCCCCGTCGAGGTCCCCTTCCCCGCCCCGGTCGCGGCCGTCCGCGGTCGCCTCGGCGGGTCCGAGGCCGTCGTGGTCACCACCGGCATCGGCGTCGCCGCCGCGACCGCGGCCGCGACCTGGGGCGTCCTCACCCTCTCCCCCGCCCTCGTGGTCGCCGCCGGCTCCTGCGGCGGCCTCGCCGCCGACGTGGAGGTGGGCACCGTGATCGTGGGCGAGACCTTCGCCTGGTCGATCGCGGACGCGACCGCCTTCGGCTACGCCCCCGGGCAGCTGCCCGGCGGGCCCGAGCGGATCGTGGCCGAGACGGCCTGGGCGGACCGGGCCGAGCGCGCCGCCCGCGCCGACGAG